>NZ_DKJH01000045.1:0-3716 GCF_002454655.1 Methylophilus sp. UBA6697 | reverse complement strand
GTGTTATCCATTAAAGAATCTCCAACTTTGGCCATTACTGCCAAAGCTGCCAAATATAAATCCGAAGGTCGCCCGATTATTGGCCTGGCCGCCGGTGAACCAGACTTTGATACGCCGCAGCATATTAAAGATGCAGCCAAGGCAGCGATTGATGCCGGTTACACCAAATACACGCCGGTCAGCGGCATTCCAGCGCTGAAAAAAGCCATCGTGAATAAATTCAAAAATGAAAACGGTTTTGACTACGCCTTAAACGAAGTCATCGTCGGTGTTGGCGGCAAGCAAACCATTTTCAACCTGTGCCTGGCCGTGTTAAACCCGCACGATGAAGTGATTATTCCAGCGCCTTACTGGGTCAGCTACGCCGACATCGCCATGGTGGCCGAGGCGAAGCCTGTGATTCTCGAATGCGGTATCGAACAAGGTTTTAAGCTGCTGCCAGCACAACTGGAAGCAGCCATTAACGCCAAAACCAAACTGGTGATGTTCAACTCCCCTTCCAACCCAACCGGCGCGGTCTACACGCTGGACGAGTTAAAAGCATTGGGTGAAGTGTTGCTGAAGCATCCACATGTATTAATCGCCACCGATGATATGTANNAATGGCGTATCCAAAGCCTACTCCATGACCGGCTGGCGTATTGGTTACGCCGCAGGCCCGGCTTATATCATCAAAGCCATGGAAATCCTGCAAAGCCAATCCACCAGCAACCCGACCTCGATTTCACAATATGCCGCCGAAGCGGCCTTGAGTGGTTCACAAGACTGTATCAAGCCGATGGTGGCTGCGTTCCGCGAGCGTCACAAATATGTGGTTGACCGTTTCAACGCCATGCCAGGCCTGAGCTGTTTAATGGCAGGCGGCGCGTTCTATGCTTTCCCGGATGCACGCCAGGCTATCGCAAGCCTGCACCAGGCTGGCAAAATCAAAGACGCGTCAGATATGGCGTTGGCTGAATACTTGCTGGAAGAGCACAATGTGGCTGTGGTGCCAGGCTCCGCCTTTGGTGCCGAAGGCTATTTCCGCATCTCGTTCGCCACCAGTATGGAAAACCTGCAAGAAGCACTGGATCGCATTGAAAAAGCGCTCAACTAATTAGCATTCGCCTGAAAAGAAAAAAGCGCCCTTGGGCGCTTTTTTCTTTTATGTATTAAAGATCAATCTTTGATGAAGTCCTTGAGCAAGCTCTGCTGCAAAGCCACCTCACTCGGCAAACTGGTGCTTGCCATCAAATCCACCGCACCAGCACCTAAAGTAGACGACTGGCTGTTTGCATGATCCTGAATCAAGTCATCAATATGAAGAGCGGCTGCCACTTCATCAGGCAATACTGTCGCTGCAAATGCAGAAAATGTGTTTTCTACAGGCAACTCCGCCAATAAACCAGCGATATCCAACACGTCCTCGCCGGATTGCACTGAAGCCAGCACATGCTGCAACAACCACGGGTGTATCGCGTCATCACTCGCATCTGCAACGTATTGAGCGGTAAGTTGCGTTGTCATGGTAATGGTTTGCTGCCCATTAAACTGAATCAGCTCACCCGTCATTGCCTCCAGTGCCAATGTTGCACCTGAAGCCGTCACTACCTGATCGCCTTCACGCAACAAATCGCCAGCAACCAGCGCGCGATGCTGCCCACGGGCGTCAATCACTTCTGCCACGCCATCCACACTCGCAATTTTACCAACCATGGTTCGCATCGTATTCTCCTGACACATATTATAAGTCAGCACCCTGACAAACCCGCCGCTGTCAAGGATCAGTGGCGCGAATATTACAAAAATTTGCCTAAAAATAGCCACAGATCATGCATTTTGTTTGGGCCATTCCCTCACCACAAAAAATATAAAATATTTCGCAAAAAGTAGTTGACCAAGGGGCGAGGCCTCAGTAATATAGCGCCTTCAAACGACGTACCGATTCCTCAATAGCTCAGTCGGTAGAGCGCCGGACTGTTAATCCGTAGGTCCCTGGTTCGAGCCCAGGTTGAGGAGCCAAATAAAAAAGGCCTTGCAGAAATGCAAGGCCTTTTGCTTTATTCGCCGTACTGAATAATGGTTTTCTAAAAAGACCACCTTTACCCCAGCTTCACGCAACCTACTCCGCGTGAATAAAAGCCATCTGCCGATCCAAACACTGCTGCACTCTTTTCATCAGCACATCACTGCCGCCTAACCTTTCAACAGTAGGCAATAACTGTTGACGCGTTTTATCTTCAATATCGTCAATGATTGCTTTGGCAATATTTTCGTTAATACCGAAATGTGAAGCCGCACGTATGGCCAAGCTGAGCTTGGAAAGATTGTTGCCGGGGAAAATAGCCAGCGCCTGGTAATGCACGTTCGTCAGTTGCATGACGACGTCAAACGCGGGAGAAAGCTGATATTGATTGCCTTTGACATGCAACATGCCATGGTTTTTGACATGGTCATCGGTATTGTCGATGATGAGGTTAAATACCATTCTGCGGTATAACTGCTTTAAATCGTGCTCGGGTTGGGCTGAAATCTTTCTGATCACCTGCGCGAATTCAATATAACTGCCGCCATTTGAGTTGTAGGGCACATTAAGTAACGCAGATGCCGAGAGGTAATGTATGCGCGTTTCGTCATCCACAGTGCCAGCCCGGTCAAAACGCTGCACTAACAAGGCATGCCCGCGATGTATGGGCGCCAGTGTGTGCGGGGAGACGTCTATGCCACACAGTCCGGCTAACGCTAGCACGGCGGCCTCAAGCAACTCTACATCGTGGTCATCGCTGCTTGCCGGGAATTTCGCAATCCACCTTTTATTATCGTGGATGAAATCCGCTTTGGGCCTGGCCCCACCTAGGCTGCCACCTTTATTGAGCAGTCGACGCAGGTGCAACGGTATCTCCATGGCGACCTCTAGTCGCTTGACCGCCTCAGCCATCTCATCAAGTGAAAACAGCTCACTGTCGGCTGCTTGCAGTTGAATCGGCAAGGTCTCGGCGAAAGTCATTGCGCCAACGCGATTGGCGTTGGTGAGTAGCAATACATCAATATCATCCAGGGTACGGCCCTGCTGGGACTCCAGCACTTTGCGCCCCCAGGCATCCGGCAACGCGTCACACAAAGTCAAAGGTAACGCGCCGCCGTCACGCACGCGACGCTCGGCCACGCTGACGACTTCATTTTTAAGCGTTAGATGTAGCGGATTTAGTGCAAAGGCATCAGGCGCCGCCAAAAATCCGGTGCCATAAGCTAATTGGCTGGACTCAATCACGCCTCTGCGCGCAAGTTTCAAAATCGCCGCGGGCCTGACATCGGTATCGAACCTGGCAGCCAGGCCTATATAAATGGTGCGATTAGAAATCACGCTCGTCCTCTGAAATGAATGCGGCATCGGTTACGCCAGGTTTTTTTCTGGCGCGAATAGACGCACTAGCACTCACGGAGACAGGCGCAACAGCCTCCAGATTGTCCAATTGGCCAAACAACCACAGTGCATTGGCAATAATGCCCACACTCGCGCTAGGCTTGCCAGCCTCAATCGCCCGGTAAGTATTCTGCGAACAGAGCAAGCGGGTTGACATCTCCTTCACTGTCCAGCCCAAAGCCACGCGGTTGGCACGCAGGCGCAAGCCTAGCGTTTCTAATGCCTTAAGCACATCCGGGTTAGCACTCGCTAGTGAATTTGTTTTTTTAGACATTAATAAATTAATATTTAATAGACTTAAAGTTCATTATAT
>NZ_DKJH01000012.1:0-2856 GCF_002454655.1 Methylophilus sp. UBA6697 | reverse complement strand
CGCCAAGCTGGTTAAGGCACCGGATTTTGATTCCGGCATGCGAAGGTTCGAATCCTTCCTCCTCAGCCAAACATAAGCGTGTAGATTTAACGATTTACACGCTTAAATTTTTTGTAGATTCCGGACCTGTGGCTGGAATCAGGTTTCAAGACATCGTCATCGCTTAAAAAAGGGTACAACGTTGAGTAACGCCAACATGATGGTATTTACCGGCAATGCCAATCCGGTACTGGCACAAGAAGTTGCCACGCATTTGGGTATTGAATTAGGGCGTGCCGATGTTGGCCGATTTTCAGACGGTGAAATCATGTTGGAGCTGCTGGAAAATGTCCGCGGCCGTGACGTGTTTGTATTGCAGTCTACCAGCTACCCGACCAATGACAGCCTGATGGAAGTCATGGTCATGGTCGATGCGCTGCGCCGCTCTTCTGCTGGCCGCATTACCGCAGCCATCCCTTACCTGGGTTATTCGCGCCAGGACAGACGTCCGCGCTCAGCCCGTGTAGCGATCACAGCGAAAGTGGTCGCCAATATGCTGACCAGCGTCGGTGTGAACCGCTTGTTGACCATGGACTTGCACTCAGACCAGATCCAGGGCTTTTTTGATATCCCGGTCGACAATATTTATGCGACCCCGATTCTGCTGGAAGACCTGGCCAAGCAAGGTCACGAAAATCTGGTAGTCGTTTCACCAGACGTTGGTGGTGTGGTGCGTGCGCGTGCAGCTGCCAAACAATTGAATGCCGACCTGGCGATTATCGACAAACGCCGCCCGAAAGCGAACGTTGCCAAGGTCATGAATATTATCGGTGAAGTTGAAGGCCGCACCTGCGTCATTATGGATGACATGGTGGATACCGCCAACACCTTGTGTGAAGCCGCTGCCGCCTTGAAAGACCGTGGCGCGACCAAAGTGGTTGCTTATGCCACCCACCCGGTATTGTCCGGTGGTGCCGGTGAGCGCATTACAGCTTCCACACTGGATGAGTTAGTGGTCACCAACACCATTGCATTAAATGCTGGCGCACAGGCCTGCAGCAAAATCCGCCAGCTGAGCGCGGCCACTTTGCTGGCAGAGACCATCAAGCGTATCAGCCAGGAAGAATCCGTTTCTTCCTTATTTATGGACTAAAAGTACATAAATACAATGTAGAGCATGGATTAAGTTTTACACCACCTGCTGGTCGCGGCAGGTGGATTTTAGTGCAGTACCGCCATTCGTGGCGTTTTTAGGAGCCTCAAAATGAGTATCGAAATTAAAGCAGTCAAACGTGACGTTCAAGGTACGGGTGCGAGCCGCCGCCTGCGTCGCGCTGGCAGCGTGCCTGGTGTTGTTTACGGTGGTGATCAAGCTGCTGTATCTATCGAGTTGAACCACAAAGAATTGTTCATGGAATTCCGCCATGAAGCTTTTCACGCGTCTATCCTGAGCCTGGTGCTGGATGGCAAAGCTGAAAGCGTGTTACTGCGTGACTATCAACTGCACCCAGTACGCAACACGATTCAACACATCGATTTCCAGCGCGTGTCTGCGACTGAGAAAATCCACGTGAAAGTGCCTTTCCACTTCATCAATGAAGATGTGGCACCTGGCGTTAAAACCGGTGGTGGTAACATCTCCCACATCCAGACTGAAGCTGACGTAAGCTGCCTGGCAAAAGATTTGCCAGAGTTTATTGAAGTAGATCTGGCCAAACTGGAAGCTGGTCACTCTATCCACTTGTCCGAAATCAAACTGCCAAAAGGCATTGAGTTTGTTCAACTGGCACACGGTGATGACGCTGCAGTGGTTTCAATTGCTAAACCACGTGGTGGTAGCGAAGAAGCTGCTGAAGAAACACCAGCAGCCTAAGCAGGCCCGGCGGTTATCCGCTACAATAAACGCGCACAATCCTGTGCGCGTTTTTTTTGGTGTGCGTTTTTGTGCACCAATCCAAGCCAGATCGTAAATACGCAAATATGAGTGGAATAAAACTAATCGTTGGCCTGGGCAATCCGGGTGAACAATACACCATGACCCGTCACAATGCCGGGTTCTGGCTGGTGGATTTACTGGCAGAACAATCCGGTAGCCGCATGACAGCGGAGGCCAAACTGTTTGGCATCGCGGGCAAATGGCAACCTCACAGCGATAAATGGCTACTCAAACCCAGCACCTTTATGAATGCCAGCGGCAAGTCGGTGGCCGCCATTGCCAATTACTACAAAATCCNNGCCCGCAGAAGTGCTGGTGGTGCATGACGAACTGGACCTGCCACCAGGACAAGCCAAACTGAAATTTGGCGGTGGCCACGGCGGCCATAACGGACTGCGCGATATTCACGCGGCGCTGGGCACGCCTGATTACTGGCGTTTGCGCATCGGCATCGGCCATCCTGGCAACAAAGCTGAAGTAGTGAATTTTGTCTTGAAAGCGGCGGGCAAAGACGAACAGCAAGCCATTGATGACAGCATCATCAAGGCTACCACTGTCACTGACCTGCTGGCACAAGGCCAATTTGAAAAAGCCATGCTGCAACTGCACAGCAAATAACGATTAACGTGAAATAATCGCCGGATGCTGGTGCCACTCATGGTGCCAGTTCACAAAAGCCTCTGGTCGTAGCGGTGGCGAGAAGTAATAGCCCTGGCCGAAATCGCAGCCCATCTCCTGCAATATACGTAATTGGCGTTGGTTCTCAATGCCTTCTGCAATCACCTGCATACCCAGGCTATGCGCCATCACAATAATCGCGCGGCACAACGCTTCGTCCTCACCTGAGGTGCCCAGCTCGCGTACAAATGAACGGTCAATCTTTACGTAATCAATCGGGAATTTTTTCAGGTAAGACAAGGCTGAATAACCGGTACCAAAAT
>NZ_DKJH01000038.1:0-5063 GCF_002454655.1 Methylophilus sp. UBA6697 | reverse complement strand
CATAAGAAAGAATGGTCGCCAAAAAGGCGAAATAGATCGATCATAGAATAGTCTTCGCTTTGTGCAAGCAAAGAAAAGTAACTCGCCGAAAAGGCGAAACAAAACACTAACCAAAACACAAACCTAAAAATGACCTTCTTAGCCCATCCACACCACGCTAGTAACTATGCTTACCCTCAGGAAAGCTCCCCGCCTTCACCGCCTGCACATAATCCACCACCGCCTGCTGCACACTCCCCGCCTGCTGCAAGAAGTTCTGTGCGAATCTTGGTGCTTTGTAGTCTTGTGGGGCTTTATCTGCCGGACCAGTATATATTCCCAATAGATCCTGCAATACCAGCACCTGGCCACTACAGCCAGCGCCTGCGCCTATGCCTATCGTTGGCACACCAATGTGCTGTGTGATATGCGCAGCCACCGCCGCAGGCACCATCTCGAATAGCACCATATCCACCCCGGCCCGCACCATTGCCTGGGCATCGTCCAGCATAATTTGCGCGCTTTCTTCAGTCTTGCCCTGAATTTTATAGCCACCCAGCTTTTCGACTGACTGCGGCGTAAAGCCCAGATGTGCACATACTGGCACGCCATTGTCGACCAGGTAACGTGCGGTCTCAACCATGTTGCCGCCACCTTCGATCTTGACGATATGCGCACCTGCCGCGATCAGTGTCTGTGCATTAGTGAGTGCTGTCGCCGGATCATGCTCATAACTGCCTGCTGGCATGTCGCTCATGATCACAATGGCGGGTGCGCCTCTGGCCACCAGACGGGTGTGATAAATCATGTCTTGCATAGTCACTTCCAGCGTATTGGTCGCGCCTTGCACGACCATGCCCAGGGAGTCCCCCACCAGCAAGACATCCACACCAGCCAATGCCAGCAATTTGGCAAAGGTGGCGTCATAGCAAGTGAGCATGGCAATTTTTTCGCCCGCACCTGCTTTTGTGAGAAGGGTATTCAGCATCTGTTTCCGCCATCAACCTGCCAACACGGGCCGATGATAGTGACCCATACCGCCAGGTTGAATTAAAAGTTGGGGTTAAAGTATTCGCGGCTGCTCTTAATCTGGCCAATACGCTCGATCAGCAAGTTAAACGCTTCCGGGTCTTTAATAATATTGAGCTTTTCGTTATTCACAATCAGCAAAGGTGAGGCATCGTAGCCGTGAAAAAATTCACTATAAGCTTCGGCCAGGCGGGCAATATACTCACGCGGCATATCTTGCTCGTAGCTGATATTGCGCTCCTCAATGCGATCCATTAAGGCGTCTACCGGCGTTTGCAGATACACCACCAGATCTGGCTTGGGTGCTTTGAGTTGCAAGTGCTGGTAAATCTGGTGATAGAGCGAATACTCTTCATCATCCAGGTTCAGGCGTGCAAACAGCGGGTCTTTTTCGAGAAAGAAATCAGACACCGTAGGCTGGCCAAACATATCACGCTGCGCCATATCTTCAATCTGGCGCGAACGCTGAAACAGGAAGAATAACTGCGTTGGTAAAGCGTAACGCTGTGCATCCTGATAAAAGCGGGTCAAAAACGGATTGGCCTCAGCCTTTTCAGACAATAGCTCGACTGAAAACTGATCGGCCAGCATCCGGGCCAATGTGGTTTTGCCACTGCCTATCGGACCTTCAATAACGACATAAGGAAAGCGGGTAAACATGGTGATTGCTCGTTCAGCGGATTCAATTCGGATTCAGTTTGCGCACGTCATCGTGCTTGTGTTTTGCTGTCCATTCTACAACAGTCTTTCCTTGTGGCAGCATAAAGTCGGGCACAATTTCAGCCAGTGGCAAAATCACAAAGCCACGCTCATGCATGCGCGGATGCGGCAATTTCAATAACTCGGTATCCAGTTGCATGCCGTCATAATCCAGCAAGTCGAGGTCCAAAATGCGAGGCGCATTGGGAAACGGGCGCTCACGGCCAAACGTCTGCTCAATATCCAGCAATAACTGCATCAACTGCGGCGCCGGCATCTCGGTCGTTACTTGCACCACCGCATTGATAAAGTCAGGCTGGTTATCGTAGCCCACTGGTGCCGTCGCATACAGGCTGGAGGCTTGCATCAAGGTTAACCCTGGCGTACTAGCCAACACCGCAATCGCTTTGCTGACCTGTATTTCTGGCTGCTGCAAATTACTGCCCAGCGCAATCAACGCAATGGCCATTAAGCCAAGTCTCCGCCCACAGGCTTTTTCTTGCGCGGTTTGCGGCGACGCTTTTTCGGCCCGCTTTCCGGCAGTAACATTTCTGTACGCTCATCGGTGCCTGCATCGGCAAAGCGTGTCCACCAGTCGCCCAGCTCTTGCGGCAATTCGCCAGAAGCGCAACGCAACAAGAGGAAGTCATAACCTGCGCGATATTTCGGGTTGGTGAGCAATGCATAAGGACGCTTGCCAGAACGCTGTTCAAAGCGCGGTTGCATCACCCAGATTTCCTTCATAGTCGCGGTATAGCGATTGTGAATCGCCATTTTTTCGGCCTGCTTATCGATCACTTCATTCATCGCCTCATGCAAGGCCGGAATGATATGCTCGCCGCGCTTCTGGTTTTCTTGCCAGGCCTGCAACACCTCATGCCACAGCAAGGTTGCGAACAAGAAGCTCGGGTTGGAAGACTTACCGGACAAAATACGCTCATCGGTATTTTTCAGCGCCAGCATGACAAATTTCTCACCCAGCGGCTGTTCCAGCACCACATCCAACAACGGAAGCAAACCGTGATGCAACTGCTGCGCGCGCAGGGCATTGATGCTCTCAATGGCATGGCCGGACAGGAATAGCTTGAGCATCTCATCAAACAAGCGGCTAGGCGGCACATCTTCGAGCAGGTCAGCCAGTTTGCGTATCGGTGCTTCTGTAGAGCGCTCCAGCTTCAGGCCCAATTTGGCCGACAAACGCACCGCGCGCAACATGCGCACCGGGTCTTCCTGATAACGCGTGACAGGATCGCCAATCATGCGCAAGGTTTTGGCGCGCACATCAGCCACACCATGATGAAAATCCAGCACTTCCTGACGCTTGGGGTCGTAATACAAGGCATTGGCGGTGAAGTCACGGCGCACCGAATCTTCCTCAATACTGCCAAACACGTTGTCACGGATGATGCGGCCGCTATCGTTGGTTTCAGCGTCACCATCGCTTAAGTGATGACCACGGAAAGTAGAAACTTCTATCGTCTCATGCCCCCATAACACATGTACCAGCCGGAAACGACGACCGATAATACGCGAGCGCCGAAACACCTTATGCACCTGCTCAGGCGTGGCATTCGTTGCCACGTCAAAGTCTTTAGGCGGATGATTGAGCAGCAAATCGCGCACGGCACCACCGACGATATAAGCCTGGAAACCGGCCTTCTGCAGTTGGTCGCAGGTCTTCAGTGCGGCCTGGCTAATATGCTTCTGGTTGATTTTATGCTTGCCTACCTGGATGACTTGCGCCGCAGGCAGTTGAGTGTGGGTATTCGCGCTGGCACGACGACGGAATACTTTTTGCAGTAATTGTTTAATCATTCGTTTTTTTGCATTTCAAGCGCCGGCCAGAGCCACGCTATAGTTTATGTTGGTTATTCCACAATACGTCCGGCACACCTGCCTGCCGGTTAAGCGTGCGACAGAGGACAAACAGTAAATCAGACAATCGGTTCAGGTATTGCAAGGCCACAGCGGTGACCGGCGATTGCGCATGCAGTGCATGCAACACGCGCTCGGCACGCCGACAAACCGTACGTGCCAAATGACACACGGCGGCTGCACGGCTGCCACCCGGCAAAATAAATTCTTTTAACGGACTAAGCGCTTCGTTCCAGGCATCCAGCGTCAGTTCTAAAAACGTGACCCGACCCGCCTGTATAAAGTGATGCCCAGGCATACACAACTCACCACCCAGGTCGAACAAATCATGCTGAATCGCCAGCAAGCTGTCACGCACATCGTCCGCCAGGTCTTCTACCAGCAACATACCGAGCACGGCATTCAGCTCATCGACATCGCCCATGGCCTCCACGCGCAAGTCAGATTTTGCCACGCGCGAGCCATCGCCCAGCCCGGTTGTGCCGCTATCGCCAGTACGCGTGTAAATCTTGCTCAGCCGGTTGGCCATGCCTGACACCTGTCTAAAATCCGATATAATCCCCCCATTATAAATCATACCGTGCCATTTCGATGTGCCCAGCGATTGCAGTCAATGCCCCCATTGGGGTGATGGATTCCGGGGTCGGCGGCCTCAGCGTGCTAAAACACCTCACCCGCCAACTGCCACATGAGCATTTCATCTACTTTGCTGACAGCGCTCACGCGCCTTACGGCAACAAAACCGCCGCAGAAATTCAGCAACGCTGCACAATCGTCACCGATATATTAATTGCCAAAGGCGCCAAAGCCCTCGTCGTCGCCTGCAACACCGCCACGGCCGCCGCCATCGGCAGCATGCGCCAACACTACACCCTGCCGATTATCGGCATGGAGCCCGCCGTTAAACCTGCGGCGGCTGCCAGCAACAACGGCATCATCGGCGTACTCGCCACCACCGGCACTCTGCAAAGCGCACAATTTGCAGCCCTGCTCGAACATTACGGCCAAAACGTGCAAGTCGTCACACAAGCCTGCGTCGGCCTAGTGGAATGCATAGAACAAGGCCAACTCGACACCCCACAGACGCTGGCACTACTGCAGCAATACTGCAAACCACTCATGGCCGCAGGAGCGGATACCATTGTGCTGGGCTGCACGCACTACCCGTTTGTGCGTAAATATATTCAAGAGATCGTCGGGCCTGATGTCACCTTGATTGATACCGGCGCTGCCGTGGCGAAGCGTTTGCAACAGGTGTTAGAGCAAAGACAAATGCTTAATGCAGCAACGGAAGCTGGCGATTATGTGTTTTTAACGAGCGGGACGGAGGAAACTCAGCGAGTGATGCAGCAATTATGGACGATCACCGCCTAGACTGTCAGCGCTGAACCGATATGCGTTAGAAAGTCATTCTTTAGAGCGCTTAGCTTTGGCGGGGTGATTTGGCGATGGCTTTCGCCTTGTCGGCGAGTCACTTTCTG
>NZ_DKJH01000035.1:0-2854 GCF_002454655.1 Methylophilus sp. UBA6697 | reverse complement strand
CTGGTCGATCAGGCCAACCAGCTCACGGCAGCCATTAGCCAGTTTAAACTGGAAGGACGTGGTGCGAGTAGCCATTCAAGAAGTGCAGCCCAGCATTATCATGCACCAGCAAAATCAGTCACAAGTTTTCCCGGTGCCCATGGAGGAGCCGTCGCAAAAAAGTTCTCTTTGGATGACGCCAATAAGGCACATGCACAATGGAAAACACGGCTGATAGACTATATGAATGGGCGACAAAAAGAGCCTATTAACCATGCCGATGCGGCCAGTGATCATAAATGCGACTTGGGTAAATGGATATATGGCGAAGGCAAGCAACACAGCCACCGCAAGGAGTATCGAGATTTGAAAGATGCGCACGCGGACTTTCACCAGAGTGTCGGTGACATTCTAGCCTCTGTCGCAGCGAGAAATATGGATAAAGCCAAGTTCTTGCTAGGCGGTGACTTCTCCAGGCGGTCGAAAGACACACATACTGCGATTGAGAGTTTGTCCAGGGTCCTCTCCGGAGGTGGCGGTAATGCTCCGCCAGCAGCCAGGCATACCATGGCCAGTACCTTTAAGAAAACGGGTACCGATGATGGCGATTGGGAAGAGTTTTAGCGAGGTTTGAATGAAAAAAAGCCGACTGTAAAGCAGTCGGCTTTTTTATTGTAACTAAACTGTTAAAACGCCTGTTTGTCGCTAAAGAAACGGCTGGAAGCGTCGTAAAAGTAACTAAGTGGTAAAGAATAACCACTGTTATTCCCTGTTAAATTGTATGGAGACTTTATGAAAAAAACTTTGAACACAGCCCTGACTATCGTTGCGTTATCCGCTTTTTCGGCGCCGATTTTTGCCGCTGAAGTATGTACCGTTTCGATGATGGGTCGCGTTTGTTATGAAGAGGGCAGTGCTGAACTGACTTCTTCACATATGAAAGGCGACGCAGTTGCAGAGGCCGGTGCTGCCAAGAAAAAAGTAGAAGTTGCAGACGCTTCAAAAGCGAAGAAATAATCGACTTTTTTCAGTCAGCGAATCCCCCTGAACGTAGGGGGATTTTTTATGATTTTTCATACTGGATACTCGGCAGGGCAGGTGAAAACTTGAGCGAAAACAGAGAGATGAAAAGCTTCTTTATTAATGTTTAGTTTGCCAGATTGATAACCGAAAATATAAGAAAGCCAAAAAGGTTATAAAGTTTAAAAATGGATTTAGGAGTCTAAATTATGAGTGTTGCTAAGAGAATGTACATTCTGATTGCCGTCGCAGCTTTGGGGTTGTTCCTGCTGGCGGGAGTGAGTTATTTCCAAACAGACCGGGTGTTTAAATACACCAATTTCGCCAATGAAATGGCCGCGCCGAGTATCGAGATTCTAGATGATACGCTGAGTGAATTTGAAAAGTTGAATAGCCTGATTTGGCAGCATATGCTGAATACAGACAATGCGAAAATGCAGATCATCGAAAAAGAAGTGGCTGAGACCCACGGCAAACTGATGGCCGCATTAAAGCGCTATGACAACTTTATCAGCGATCCGCAGGATAAGCAGTTTTTGGGTAAAGATTACGAGGCGATTAAAGCTTACGATGTCTTGGGTAGCAATACCTTGACCCTTTCGCTTTCTAACAAGAAAACAGAGGCCAGAGATGCTTTGCTGGCGAACCAGGCGGTGATTGAAGGCGTACAAACAGCCATTCGCGAGCACAGACAGTTTAATAATAAGCTGGCTAAAGACAGTGCCAAACAAGCCGCTGCTGTGAAACAAACCGCCATCTTTATGTTGATTGCGATTGCACTTGCTGCATTCGCCGTAGTGGTTTCCATTGGGATTTACATCAAGCGTAATATGTTCAAGCAATTGGGCATGGAACCGTCTGAATTAACCGTGATTGCCCGCAACTTTGTTGAAGGCAATTTGAACCAAAAAATCACCTTGCCTGAAGATGACAAGTCCAGCGTGGCTTATTCTATCCGTGTGTTGCAACGCACACTGGATGGCTTGGTGCAATCCTTGAATTACGTGAGCCAGCAGCATGATGAAGGCGATATTGATTGCAACGTTGATCAAACACGCTTTAAAGGTGGTTATTCTGAAATGGCCGCAGGCATCAATAAAATGGTGGCTGGTCACATTGCAATGAACCGCAGTGCCATTGAAGTGGTAAAAGCATTTGGTGAGGGTAATCTGGATGTGCCGCTGGAGCAGTTCCCAGGCAAGAAGGCCTTTGTGAATGAGGCGATTGAGCAGGTACGTAGCAATATCAAACGCCTGGTGAGCGATGCCGACGAACTGGCACATGCTGCGGTTGAAGGTAATTTGTCTGCCCGCGCTGATGCGAGCAAGCATCAAGGTGATTTCCGTGCGATTGTCGAAGGCATGAACAGCACATTAGATGCGGTGGTGAAACCATTGAATGTGACTTCAAGTTACCTGGACAACATTGCCAAAGGCGTGATTCCAGCGCGTATTCAAGAGCAATATCAGGGTGATTACAGCCTGATCATTAACAACCTCAATACGTGTATTGGTGCAGTGAACGCCTTGGTGGCCGATGCCAATAAACTGGCACAAGCCGCGCAAGATGGCCAGCTGTCTACCCGTGCCGATACCCATCAGCATAACGGTGACTTCCGTAAAGTGATTGAAGGCCTGAATAGCACACTGGATGCAGTGGTCAAACCACTGACAGTGACTTCAGAGTACCTGGACAATATCGCCAAAGGCCATATCCCTGCGACGATTTCTGAACATTATCCAGGCGATTACAGCCAGATCATTACCAACTTGAACACCAGCATTGAAGCGGTGAACGCGTTGGTGGCCGACACCAGCATGCTGGCAGAGGCGTCTAAAGAAGGCCGCATTACGGT
>NZ_DKJH01000008.1:0-5301 GCF_002454655.1 Methylophilus sp. UBA6697 | reverse complement strand
TTGGTTGTATAAATGATAAGAATAATTTCGTTAGATTTAAATATAAAGTATCAAGAAAAGATGCACATGATTATGTGATAGATAAAGATTTGTGTTTAATTGTTCATGCAGGAATTAAAATATATCTAGCGACTAGATAGTGCAGAATGAAACGCCCAAACTATATTTTTATGAATTGGACCTCTAGATTTCTGCGTCCTTAGGATTTAAAGGTTTTTCCTTAGCCAGTTTGACAGAGATTACCCAAATCAATAATCCAATCACGGAAGTGGCGGCACCAATCGTACCAAATACGTTGTAACCTAATCCATGGTCAATCGCCATTCCTCCCAACCATGGTCCTAAAGCATTCGCGGTATTTAACGCGGCTTGAATGGCGGCTGCGGATAATACCTGTGCGTCGCCAGCAATTTCCATCAAATGCGTTTGCAACGTAACTGGTAATGCCATCATGGTGCCTACTGCGACTGCCGCAATCACAATGCCTGGCAGAGAGCCGGAAATGAATGGAATCATCGCCAATACAAATATCGACCACACAATAAGCAGGCATGCGCCTTTGAATTTCATGGCATCTGCAATTTTGCCACCGGACAACATGCCGATGATTGAGCCTATGCCGAAGG
This sequence comes from Methylophilus sp. UBA6697, assembly GCF_002454655.1. Taxonomy (NCBI): domain Bacteria; kingdom Pseudomonadati; phylum Pseudomonadota; class Betaproteobacteria; order Nitrosomonadales; family Methylophilaceae; genus Methylophilus; species Methylophilus sp. UBA6697. The sequence goes on along the minus strand of NZ_DKJH01000008.1, from coordinate 4,675 downwards.
CGACAACCAGCCAGGGCATATAGGACTCGGAAACCTTGGTGACATTGACCAGCACCGGTGCCATGTAACTAAATACCGTAAACATACCGGTGAAGCCAAATACGCCAATGAGAAGCACTAGCCAAATCTGTAGTCTATTAAAGGCTGCCAGCTCTTCCATCGGGCTGGATTTTTTCTCTTGATGATCTAAAGGTAACGACTTGTTTACCATCAACAATGTAATGAATGCCAGTACGCCGACTAAGGCAAAGGCTAATCGCCATGTAAATTGTTGCCCTAACCAAACCGCAAGCGGGTTGCCCACAAGTATTGCGACGGCCAAGCCAAGCATGACCTTGGTGACGGCCATGCCTTTTTGCGAAGGTGGGCTGATAGATGCTGCGACTAATGAGGCAATGCCGAAATAGGCACCATGCGGCAGGCCTGAAAAAAATCTGGCGATGAGCATGGTGCCGTAAGTAGGGGCGAGCGCGCTGGCAATGTTGGCGAGGGCATACATAAATGCGAGTGCAAGCAGCAAGTTTTTTCTTTTAAGGCCAGCGCCAAAAATCGCCAGTAGGGGTGCACCCACCACAACGCCTAATGCATAAATACTGATAGAAACGCCAACCTGGGATTCTGATACGCCTAATCCACGGCTGATTTCTAGCAGCAAACCCATGCTTGAGAATTCACTCACACCAATTGCAAATGCCCCGATGGAGAGCGCAAAAATAATCAGGTTTTGCCTGGCTTTGGATAGTTGGATCTGCGGGGCTGAGGGATTCGACATGGACTTACTTAAAGAGTGAGTTGAAATGCAATTGCCGACTTTATGACGGAAGTGAGCAGGCGTCAGGCTTCACCATTGTGTACTACCTCGTGGAACTTAGGCAAAAAAATAAGCCATTGATCTATTCAATCAATGGCTTATTTAGTATTTTGGTGGTGAAAGAGGGACTTGAACCCTCGACCCCAGGATTATGAATCCTGTGCTCTAACCAGCTGAGCTACATCACCATTAAAACTGAAGGCGCAATTCTATTGATTTTGCGCTGGATTGTCAAAGTAAATCCACGCCAATTTACTTGTTTAGTGCATGTTGGCGCGGGCTTGCTTTAAACGTTAAAACGGAAATGCATCACATCGCCGTCTTGCACGATGTACTCTTTACCTTCCAGGCGCATTTTGCCAGCTTCTTGTGAGCCTTTTTCGCCTTTAAATTGCACATAGTCGTTGTAAGCAATCACTTCGGCACGGATAAAGCCGCGTTCAAAGTCGGTGTGGATGACACCGGCGGCTTGTGGGGCAGTTGCGCCTTTTTTCACGGTCCAGGCGCGCACTTCTTGTACACCAGCGGTGAAGTAGGTTTGCAGGCCGAGCAAATCGTAAGCGGCACGGATGACGCGGTTAAGGCCTGGCTCTTCCTGGCCCAGCTCTTCCAGGAACAGCAGTTTGTCTTCTTCGTCCAGTTCGGAGATTTCACCTTCAATTTTGGCGCAGATGGTGACCACAGGCGCGTTTTCGGTTTTGGCTAATGCCAGCACTTTATCCAGGTGCGGGTTGTTTTCAAAACCGCCTTCAATCACGTTGGTGATGTACATCACTGGTTTCACGGTGATCAGGCACAATGGTTTGAGCAAGTTGAGTTCATCGGCATCCAGGCCCAGTGTGCGCACAGCTTTGGCGTCGTTGAGGCAAGGCACGACTTTTTCGAGCACTTTGATCAGGGCGATGGCGTCTTTGTCGCCACTTTTGGCTTTTTTGCCTTCGCGCTGCATGGTTTTTTCTACGGTTTCCATGTCGGCCAGTGCTAGCTCGGTGTTAATCACTTCGATGTCGGCCAATGGATCTACCTTGCCTGATACGTGAATGACGTTACCGTCTTCAAAACAGCGCACGACGTGGGCAATGGCGTCAGTTTCTCGGATATTGGCCAGGAACTTGTTACCCAGGCCTTCACCTTTGGAGGCGCCCGCCACCAGGCCGGCAATGTCGACAAACTCGACAATCGCAGGTTGTACCTTTTGCGGTTTAACAATGTCGATCAGCGGTTGCAGCCGTTGGTCTGGCACCTCGACGATGCCGACGTTAGGCTCGATGGTACAGAAAGGATAGTTTTCTGCCGCGATGCCTGCTTTGGTGATGGCGTTAAACAAGGTGGATTTGCCTACATTAGGCAGGCCGACAATACCGCATTTCATAGTGGATGAACCTTAGCGTGAATATTGCCGCACCATTAATTTGCGGCAAAGATTGAATAAAACCAATATTTTACCGTTAGTATGGAGATAGAGCCAGAATCAATCTTGATTTGACGCAAGTTGCATACAAGATTTAAGTTTTATTATAAATAAACAAATGCATGACTGCGGGGGCATAATCATATGCGTCATGCGCCTTCCTGACAAGGATGTGAAATGTTTCGTTTCAATATGGCATCATTACAACAAGTTTTATCGTCACGATGGATTGCAGCAGCAGTCCTCTTATGCGCATTGCAGACCACCTTTTTGCTGTGGATGAGTGAGCGCCATCATGCCGAGGCCTTGCAGGCGGTCAAGTTCAAGCAGTCCACAGTGTCTGCGTCTGAGGCGATTCAGCAACGGCTCAATGCTTACCGGCAAATCCTCAAGGGTGTGGAGCAGCTGTATATATCTTCGCAATTTGTCTCGGCCGAAGAGTTTAGACTCTATGTCGATGACTACCTCAAAAGTACCGAATATAACAGCCTGAATGCGCTGGGCTTTATCAAATATATCCACCTGCATCATCCGGAAACGTTTAAAGACCTGGATATGCCTTTGCCACAATTGCTCAAGCAGTTGGATTTTATCAAAGGCGATGACGAGATTGCGCCTGTGTTGTATGTGGAGCCGCGTAACGATGCCAACCGTGACACCCTGCTGAAAAACACTTTTCTGGATGCGCAATTACGCGCGGATTTGCTGGAAGCGGGCGACGGTGACCGTTTGGTGTTGTCTGGTCATTACGCCGCCAATATCAGCGTGCAGCCTTATAAAAACTATATTTTCCATGCGCCGGTGTACCGTCAGCATGAGGGCCTGCAAACAGGCGATCGCCGCCATTGGTTAAATGGCTGGGTGTTTTTACGTTTTGACGTGGCAGCCCTGTTGGCGGAGGCCTTGCACCCGATGGAGCAGCGGCTGGTGCATTTTGATGTGTTTGACCAGGGGCGTGAAGAAGGGCAAGTGCCTTTGTATCACAGTGGCTCTGAGGATGCGCACGTGCATGACAGCGAGGCCGAGTTTACGGTCGCCTATACTTTGAATGTGAGTGGCCAGGTCTGGCGTTTGCAGGCACGTTCTACGCCTGCCTTTGAAGCGGCCACTGATTACCGTGATGCTAACGATATGGGTGTATTAGGCGTGGTGATCAGCCTGTTATTGGCTGGGCTGGTGCAATTCGCTGTGGTGCGTAATCGCACGCGTAACGCTTTGGAAAAATACAGCCTGGCACTCAACAGCAGCGAGCAGCGCTGGAAGTTTGCTATGGAGAGCACAGGGGATGGCGTGTGGGATTGGAATGTACTCGAATCCAAAGTGGTGTTTTCTGATCATTGGAAGAAGATTCTGGGCTTTGCCGCGAATGAACTGGATCATAAACCGGCCACCTGGAACCAGCGTATACACCCGGATGATGCGCCGGTGGCGATGGATTTGCATCAGCAGGTGCTGGATGGTGAGCGTGAGCAATATGCGATTGAGTATCGTATGTTATGCAAGGATGGCAGCTGGAAGTGGGTGTTTGACCGCGGCATGGTGCTGATGCAGGACGAGCAGGGCAAGCCGACACGGATATTGGGCACGCTGGCGGATATTTCGAAAATCAAGCAGTCAGAAGAAGTGGTCTGGCAATATGCCAACGTTGATACGCTGACCGGCTTGCCTAACCGCCGCCTGTTTTTTGACCGGCTGGATCAGGCACTACATGGCATTAAAAATAATAACCAGAAACTGGCGATTATCTTTTTAGACCTGGACCGGTTTAAAGAGGTGAATGATAGCCAGGGCCATGACCAGGGTGACAAGTTATTGTTGCAGGCAGGTAAGCGCCTGACCGGCTGCGTCGGTAACAAAGACCTGGTTGCGCGGCTGGGGGGCGATGAGTTTGTGCTGATGCTGAGCGATGCCCATGCCAGCCATGTGGAAGCATTGGCGCAACGCATACTGGAAGCCTTGTCGCAGCCTTTTCAACTGGATGATACGCATGCCTATGTCTCTGCCAGCCTTGGCATTGCGATCTTTCCTGATGATGCGGGCAATAAAGAAGACCTGATGAAGCGCGTGGACCAGGCGATGTATGCGTCCAAGCAAAAAAGTGGCAACTGCTTTACCTATTTCACGCCGCGTATGCAGCAAAGTGCCGAGCACCGTATGCGTTTGTCGCAGGATTTACGCCAGGCGATCAGCAATGACGAGTTTTTCCTCGAATATCAGCCGGTAGTGGATTTACAGACCAATATGGTGGTGAAGGCGGAAGCTTTGTTGCGCTGGCAGCATCCGGTCAAAGGCCTGATTCCGCCTATGGAGTTTGTCTGCATTGCCGAGGACAATTTACTGATTGTGCCGATTGGCGAATGGGTGTTTAAAACGGCGATTGCGCAGTGTCGGCAGTGGCGCCAGTCGCTGCATCCGATGTTTCAGGTAGCGGTGAATAAATCGCCGGTGCAATT
>NZ_DKJH01000005.1:0-123760 GCF_002454655.1 Methylophilus sp. UBA6697 | reverse complement strand
TATATTTATAATATAAAAATATATATAAAAAGGCAGATAAGTGGCCTCTACTGCATTGCAAATGCTGATGCAGTAGAGTAATTTTATAGGGGCAAAAGGGTTACTTAAATCAATGTTGCAGCACCTTTTGCAAGCCCGTCCACTAAATAACCAAATGGAATAAGCAAATAATCAATAATTATTTGACTTCGACCCTGTTCAATTACAGCCGTTTATTTTATAGTGGGCGAATATTAAAGCTGACTAGACCACTAGAAGCCAGTTTGCACTATTCGTGCAGCTGGCTTTTTGCGTTTTTAGCAGCTAAAACGGATACTGACAGGACAAATTGACGATGCAAGAAATCGCGATTGAGCACATCGTGCAAGAACTGGCCAACATACGAGAAAGCGCGTTACAACAACGCCAGCGCTTATCACAACCACCGAAACTCCCTTCTCGCAAGGCCTTGGGTCAATGCGTAGAATGGCTGGCAGCAGCCCTATTCCCCAATCGGCTGGGTGATCCTGACATTCAGGCCAATGCCATTAATTTCTACGTCGGGACAACGCTGGATAAAGCACTGCGAGAGTTACAGCATCAGATTCGCCTGGAACTGGCCTTCAAGTCGCCCAGTGAACCGATCAACCAGTTTCGCACGCAAGCACATAATTTCACTGCCCAGTTTTCAGAGCAGTTACCTCATATCCGTTTGCAACTGGATACAGATCTGGAGGCCGCCTACCAGGGCGACCCGGCAGCAGACAGTGTGGATGAAATCCTGGTCAGCTATCCCGGCATCCTGGCCTTGATTCATTATCGTATTGCCCATGTATTGCATGGCCTGGGGCTGACCATTATTGCGCGTTTAATGACCGAAATTGCCCATTCGCAAACGGGGATTGATATCCATCCTGGTGCGCAAATTGGGGATCACTTTTTTATTGACCATGGCACGGGCGTCGTGATTGGCGAAACCGCCATTATTGGCAGCCATGTCCGCCTGTATCAGGCCGTGACATTGGGTGCCAAAAACTTCCCCAAAGATGCCAATGGCCATCTGGTCAAAAAGTTTGAACGTCACCCGATTCTGGAGGACCACGTGGTGGTGTATGCAGGTGCCACGATTCTGGGCCGCATCACAATCGGCAAACATTCCATTATTGGCGGCAATGTCTGGGTAACCCGCAGCGTGCCCGCCAATAGTCATGTCACACAAGCACACTCGGATGCCAAACCGATTCCGGTAGCTGCTTGATTTTTAACTACTCAGTTTTTAGCCGCTAATTAATTAGTTTAATAAGGAGAATAATCGTATGTCTGAACAACCAACCCAAAGCGCCTTAGGCGATGTCGCCGCACGAACGCTTGCCAATGCCACCAAATCGGTGCCTATGCTCAGCACCATCAGCCCACGCTGGCTGGTGCATTTGCTCAATTGGGTACCGGTAGAGGCTGGTATTTACCGCGTCAACAAGGCCAAAGATCCTAACGCCATTACGGTCGATTGCTCTAACAAAGACGAAAAAGAATTGCCAGCGACTTTTGTTGACTACGAAGAATGGGGCCGTGAATATGTGTTAAATGCCGTCAACACCGTGGTAGACGTACATACCCGCGTGTCTGACCTTTACAGCAGCCCGCACAACCAGATCAAAGAGCAATTGCGCCTGACCATTGAAGTGGTGAAAGAGCGTCAGGAAAGCGAATTAATCAATAACAAGGAATACGGCCTGCTGAACAACGTGGCTAAGTCACAAACGGTAAAAACCCGTAACGGCTTCCCTACCCCGGACGACCTGGATGAATTGCTGACCAAAGTCTGGAAAGAGCCTGCCTTCTTCCTGGCGCACCCGAAAGCGATTGCTGCCTTTGGCCGTGAGTGCACCCGTCGCGGCGTGCCACCACCAACCGTGTCCCTGTTTGGCTCACAATTCCTGACCTGGCGCGGTGTACCGCTGATTCCTAGCGACAAACTGCCTATCGCCAATGGCAAATCCAAAATCCTGTTGCTGCGCGTAGGCGAAAGCAAACAAGGCGTGATTGGTTTGTATCAACCGAACCTGCCAGGTCAACAAACCATGGGCTTGTCTGTGCGCTTCATGGGTATCAACCATAAAGCGATTGCGTCCTACCTGGTCTCCCTGTATTGCTCACTGGCAGTGCTGACCGAAGATGCGATTGCCGTACTGGAAGATGTCGGAGTTGACCATTACTATGACTACAAGTAATTCTATCGATTTAGCGAGCTTTGAGCCTGAGGCGATATTAGCCTCACTGCCGGGTGAGCATCCGAAGATGACGGCTGCGCTGAGCGTGGGTCGCGAACTGGAAAACACGGGGGTGCTGGATACTGCCACCCTGACGCAACTGGTAAATGATCTTTACGCCGAAGGTTTTCCGGCCACCGCCCCGTTTGCGGCAGCAGACTTTGCGCAATCCTTGGCCGCTGGACATACGCCACAACCGTCTGTGCCAGCCACCGACTCATTGACCACGAAACTGGGCAATGCAGGGGGCAGCTCTTTGGGCGTATCGTCACCTAGCTACGTCCAGTCGCAAGTGCAACCCGTTACGCTGGAAACACAGGCGCAGCAACTCACTTACGCGCCTGGCGTGGAAACCTTGGCCAGTGATCCGCTGCATAACCATCCGGCACACCTGAATGTGTTGCAGCCTGACGCCGCTTACCTGGCACCGGCAGCATTTGCCGGGCTGGGCATTGAGATTCCCTATCAGCAGGAGCTTGATCGCTGGTTGGGCACAGGTGCGGGCCAGTCTCCGTCATCAGCAGCATCCACGCAACCGGCCAACAAATCGTCTGCGGGCAGCGCGCAATCATTCTATTTCTTGCAAGCTGAGCCAGCCGTCATCGGTAGCCTGCCCGCCTCTGCGCATCCAGCCTTTGATGTGCATGCCGTGCGCCGCGATTTCCCGATTCTGAACGAGCGCGTCAACGGTCGTCAGTTAGTCTGGTTTGATAACGCCGCAACCACGCATAAACCCCAGGTTGTCATAGACCGTATCAGCTATTTCTATCAACACGAAAACTCCAATATTCACCGTGCTGCGCATGAACTGGCGGCGCGTGCGACGGATGCTTATGAAGATGCGCGCGAAACCGTGCGCCGCTTTATCAATGCACCGTCGGTGAATAACGTGATTTTTGTGCGTGGCACCACCGAGGCCATTAACCTGGTGGCCAAAACCTGGGGCAAGAAGCACCTGGGCGCTGGTGACGAGATTGTGGTTTCCAACCTTGAGCATCACGCCAATATCGTGCCCTGGCAGCAGCTATGCCAGGAAACAGGCGCGGTGATCAAGGTGATTCCGGTCGATGATAGTGGTCAGATATTGCTGGAGGAATACCAGAAATTGCTGACGGCAAAAACCAAGCTGGTGTCTTTCACGCAAGTGTCGAATGCCCTAGGTACCGTGACGCCGGCGCAGGAAATGATTGCCATGGCACACCGGGTTGGCGCCAAGGTATTACTGGACGGCGCACAATCTGTCTCGCACCTGCGTACGGATGTGCAAACGTTGGATGCTGACTTTTTTGTGTTCTCCGGACACAAGATTTTCGGCCCGACCGGTATTGGTGCGCTGTATGGTAAAGCAGACGTGTTGCAAGACATGCCGGCCTGGCAAGGTGGCGGTAATATGATTCAGGATGTCACCTTTGAAAAAACGGTGTATCACCCGGCGCCAGCCAAGTTTGAAGCAGGCACCGGCAACATCGCGGATGCCGTGGGTTTAGGTGCTGCACTGAAATATGTGGAACGCCTGGGCATTGAGAACATCGCTGCCTACGAGCATGCTTTGCTTGAGTACGCGACCGCAGCCATGAGCCAGATCCCCAATCTGCGCTTGATTGGTACCGCCAAACACAAAGCCAGCGTGCTGTCATTTGCACTCAAAGGCTACCAGAGTGAAGAAGTCGGTGCAGCGCTGAATGAAGAAGGCATTGCGGTGCGTTCTGGTCATCATTGCGCACAACCTATCTTGCGCCGCTTTGGTGTCGAAACCACGGTGCGTCCTTCATTGGCGTTTTATAACACCTATGAAGAAATTGACCGCATGATTGCGGTGTTGCAGCGTTTGGCGTCTTATCACGCTTAAGCGCACGTAATCTGGGCCGCAACGGGCGTACAGTGGTACATCACTGTACGCCCTTTTTGTTTGCTCCAGCACTTCTGTTGTGACATTCTGTGCAAGCCTCTGTAAAATCACTCACACCAGCCCGCAGGGTTGAGGCTCTCTACAATCAGGTATCAATAAAAGCTGACCGATGAAATTTGATCCGCGCAATAACAAATTCACTTCAATTTTTACCAGAGAAATGCTGGAGGCCACACTGCCTTCAGTTCTGCTGATCTGCCTGGCCCTGTTTTTTGCCTACAAATTCATAGACCCGGCGCCACCACGCAAGATTGTGATCGCTACCGGTGAAGCCGATTTAAACTACAACGCCTATGCCGCTATCTACGGCGTCTACTTGCAAAAGGAAGGCATCACGCTGGAGTTGCGCAAAACGTCAGGCGACACGGAAAACCTGCGTTTGCTCAAAGATCCGGAGTCCGACGTCGATATTGCCTTTATCCAGGATGGTATGGCCCATAGCGAAGGCGCGGGTTCCTTGCTATCGCTAGGCAGCTTGTATTATCAGCCGGTATGGATATTTTGCCGCTGCAAAGCCACTACCACGCATTTATCAGCGCTCAAAGGCAAACGTATTGCTATCGGCTATGCTGGTAATGGCACCCATGCCCTGGGCAGCACACTACTCACAGAAAGTGGCATTAACAATAGCAATACCAAGCTCGTGTCTATTGGCGGCGAAGAAGCCGCAACTGCGCTAAGACAGGGCAAGCTGGATGCCGCGCTGTTTGTGGATGTCGCCAATTCTGGCATGATTCACGAAATGGTGACTGACAAACGCCTGCGCTTGCTGAGCATGGATACTGCAGAAGCCTTTTCACGAAAATTCGCCTTTATGCACCATCTGGTGCTGCCTGAAGGCGCCATGGACCTGGCGCGTAACATTCCGGGGCATGATGTGCACTTAGTAGCGCCTACAGCCACGCTGGTGGTGAAAGAAAGCATGCATCCTGCCCTGGCTTACCTGATGATGAAAGTGATTGCCGAGGTACATGGCGGCCCTAGCCTGTTTAATACCAAAGGCGAGTTTCCTTCAGCCAAAGATACCGACTTCCCGCTGAGTACGCAGGCGCTTAACTTTTACAAATCCGGCTTACCGATTATTGATAAATACCTGCCGTTCTGGGCCGCGACGTTTGTGAACCGCACCCTGATTGTGATCTTGCCATTACTGGCTTTATTGATCCCGCTGACCAAGATTATCCCGATGGTGTATGTGTGGCTGGTTAAACGCAAACTATTCCGTTATTACGGCGAGTTGCGCTTTCTTGATACCCAATTGCAAGAGATCAAGAGTGCTGCAGATGTAGAGGAATGCCTGGAAAAACTCAATGAGATTGAAGCGAAAGTGGTCAATGTGAAATTACCAGTGCCATTCTCACAATATGCTTATGAGTTACGTGCGCATATTGAGCTGGTCAGGTCAAAGCTCAATCATCACAAGTTTCAACCAGCATCCGTTTAAATGCCAGGCGACACACTTATGTGCGCCTGGCACTGACCCACTGTTGCAATGCCTGCGCTTCCATCGGCTTGGCGTATAAATACCCTTGTACCAGATCACAGCCCAGGCTTTTCAGGTACTCAGCTTGCGCCTCCGTCTCCACGCCTTCTGCCACGATCTGGTAATGCAAGTTTTTGCCGAGCACGACAATCGCACTGGTAACGGCTTCTGAACGCTCTTTGCCTGGCACGTCATTGACAAAAGAACGATCGACTTTTAAATAGTCGCCGGGGATATCACGCAAGTAAGCCAGGCATGAATAGCCAGTGCCAAAATCATCAATCGCCAGTTTGACCCCAAGCTGTTTCAGCGCCTGCAAACTATCGGTGCCCTTGCAGTCGGAATGAATCAGCGCACTCTCGGTCAGCTCAATCACCAGGCGTTCTGCGGACAGACCGGTTTCGCGCAAAACTTGCAACACATAATCGGTAAATCCCGGCGAGCGCAGTTGCATGGGAGAAACGTTGACTGACACTTTGACCTTGCTCAACGCCCCCTCTTGCCAGGCGGCCACCTGCTGGCAGGCCGCTTTCAACACCCAGGCACCCATAGGCACAATCAGGCCGGTCAGCTCTGCCACACCAATAAATTTGGCGGGCGGTACCACGCCTTGTTGCGGATGTTGCCAGCGAATCAAGGCTTCTACACCGACCAGTTCGCCGGTCATAAAATTCAGCTGCGGCTGGTAAACCAGGTAAAACTCCTGATGTGCAATCGCCGCCTCCAGCTCGCTGGCAAATGCCAGGTCTTCAGGTGGCAAGACTTGCTCATGCATCACGCCTTTGCGGTAATAAGTAAAAGTCATGATACAGACGACGGAAATCAATGCCAGCGTGATGATCAACGGTGTCAAACGGTAATCATGCTTAAAATAAACACCAACACCGCCGAGGACGATCGCGCATAAAAACAGCAAACTGACGATCCAGCGCAGATGCTTGCCGGTATCGTCCATCAATAACAGATAGCTCATTGAGGTTTGCGACACCTGCTTGGCAAGCAAGGCAGAGGCACAAAGCAAGCCGCCCAAACAAGACAGCAGAGACAGCTGGCCATAAGCATCCGGGATACCATATGCTCGCGCCAGTAAACCGGTCACCGGCATCAGCAACGCGACACTGAGTACCGCCTGGCTTGCGCGGTTACATTGAAAGTGGCATAACAAAAAGCCTGCGATCACCAGCAACGACATGCCGAAATCGGTCGCAATCTGGCCATGGCTGACCACTTGTGAAAAACTGTTGATGGAAGCAATATGACTAAAAGAGGCGTGGCTGTTTAATAGCCAATAAGTTTGCAGCATATAGCCGAGTAACACGCTGCCAATCAGCCAGCCGATCAGAGGATGCTCACGCCTGGTGTCGTAAATGACGCGCAAACTCACCGCGACAAAAATGAGGTAGCTCACACTCTGCAACACACTTAATTCAAAGGTGTGGTGCAACTCACTCAATGGGAATCCTAGCAGCACGCTCACAATGCTGGCAAGTGCCAGCCAAGGAGAGTACTTCTGTACTGTTCTAAGAAATCGATGCCGCATGTACTGGCGTTGCGTTGTACATTCCTGAACAGTTACTGTCGGCCAGTCAATGCTGGATACTGACATGTTGCCCCCTGTCGCTATCTATTATTATCGCCTGCGCTGGCAGGCAGTTTTGTTTTACTATAGGCGCAAGTACATTGAAATCAACATAAAATAAAACAGGGTTTTATCATCCTTTAAATCAAATTAAATTGATACTCATGGATGATTCGCTATGGAACAGCGTGTTTTTATAAACAAGCTCTCAGTGCAGGCTATCTCGACAACAGGCATGGCCATCGCCACTGATTAAGCGCTTGCTGATGCGGTCTCTACGGGCAGATTGTTCGCCACCCATTGTTGTAAAGCCTGGGCTTCCAGCGGCCGGGCAAACAGAAAACCTTGTGCGATATCGCAGCCTATACCTTTGAGAAAACCGGCCTGGGCTTCAGTTTCGATGCCTTCGGCAATAATACGGTAATCCAGGCTCTTGCCTAAGCTGACGATGGCCTGAATCACGGCCTCGGCCTTGTTATGGCCAGGCAATTCCATCACAAATGAACGGTCCACTTTTAAATAGTCGCCGGGAATATCGCGCAGGTAAGACAAGCACGAATATCCGGTGCCAAAATCGTCAATCGCCAGCTTGATGCCCGCCTGTTTCAGGCGATGCATGATGCGGGCATTTTCACCATCATCCTGCACGAAAGAGCTTTCGGTGAGTTCCACCACCAGCCGCTGTGGTGGGAAGCCAGTTTCAGCCAGGATTTGTAAAATATCCTCCACCAGCGTGCCTGATTTGAGCTGCAGGGCGGAGACATTCACCGCCACTTCGATTTTGCCTAACACAGGGTCATGGCTCCATTGCGCAGCCTGTGTGCAAGCCGTGCGCATGACCCATTTGCCTAAAGGCACAATCAGACCGGTCAATTCGGCCACCCTGATAAACTTTTCTGGAGAAATAATGCCTTTTTCCGGATGTCGCCAGCGTACCAGGGCCTCGACACCTTTTAACTTGCCGGTATTGAAATCAACTTGTGGTTGATACACCATAAAAAACTGGTGGCTATCCAGCGCAGCTTCCAGTTGGCTGGCAAAGTCCATATCGGTGGCTGGCAACACTTGTTCGTTGCTTTGCCCTTTGCGGTAATAGGTGACAGTCATCGTATAGACAATCGCTAAAATCGCCACCACAACCAAAGCAGGCAATGCGCGCATATTGTCTTCAAACTCAACACCAGCTCTGGCCAGCATAATGGCGAAAAAGCTTAAGAAAACGATACTGAAGCGTATCTGCTTGCCATTGTCATCCATCAGCAACAAGTAACTCATGGGCGGATGCGACGCGTGCCTGGCCAATAAACCAAAGGCACACAACAAGCCACTTAAGGTTGCCAGCGGTGGCATCAGACCATAAGGACGTGCAATGCCACACAAAAACCCCAGTAGCGGAATCAATGGAATCATGACAGCGACGCACAAAATAGCCTGGCTGGTGGCCAGCCAACCAGAACGCTGGAATAGATAGGAAATGGCAATCAGACACGCCAGCAAAGCGCCTGAGGCATATTCCACCAGCCTCGAGTCTTGTTGCACTTGTATATCATTCGCGATGCGCAGTAACTGCGCAGTATCGTTAAAATCGGCGGCGTAAGGAGAAAGTTGCACCATGAACAAACTGATGGTGACCAGTGACATGGTGAGCATGGCCAGATTGGTGCGACCGTTTTCCAGCAGCAAATTGTAGCTGACCAGAATAAAGGTGAGATAAGTCAGTAATTGTGCCAGCCAGACATTGTTATCAACGTCTAACAGATAATGCGGAAAACCCAGCAAGCCACAGACCATGCTGGCCATGGCCAAGAAATGGGTATTGTCCTGCACTTTACGCACAAGACGATGACGCATAAACTGCCGCTGCGTTATATTTTCGTTGAGTGGCGCTGCCAGTTCGCCAATCCCAGTTTGACTCATTATTTACCCTTTAACCGCTATCACTGCATCATTCTCTGCCACAAGCAAAAAAGATTCTTGAGTCAGGTCATTAAACCTTAAATCTCAATAGTGTTATCGGTTAAACAAACGGATAAATTTAGACCTAATTTAAAAAAAATTAATAATTAGGGCCAAGTCACGGTAAAGCGCATGATCAGGCCGCCTCGAGCACGCGCTGCATGCCATCCGCGCTATTGCGTGTATACACGACCTTGAGGCCACGCTTGTGTGCCACATGCTTGATGCGGTACATCATGGAATGATTGAGCCAGCCGGTGACCAACACAATCACATTCACGTTTGCCGGTAGCTCGCGTTTCACATCGCCAGGCTTCCTGCCGGTCCAGTGATCAATTTTATCGATCCCTTGCGCCTGCAGTACCTGTTTGATGCCTTCAATGCGGTCACCACCAATCACTAATGCTTTTGACATGAAACACTCTCCTTGTTGTAGAGAAAGAAAAAGGCATTGGGTAAATGCCTTTTTCTATTGATCAAATCTTATTTCTGGTAAATCTCGTCAAACACGCCACCATCGGCAAAATGTGTTTTCTGTGCTTTTTGCCAGCCGCCAAACGTTTCATCAATCTTGATCAAATTGACCTTTGGAAACTGTTTTTCGTATTTCTTGGCGACAGACTCCAGGGTCGGGCGGTAGTAATTCTTCGCCGCAATTTCCTGGCCTTCTTCACTATACAAATATTCCAGGTAAGCTTTTGCAACCGCTTCGGTGCCATGTCGCTTGGCATTTTTGTCAACCACCGTCACAGGCGGTTCAGCCAAAATCGACAAGGAAGGCACCACGATATCGAACTTGTCCGGGCCCAACTCTTTCTGCGCCAGGAAAGCTTCGTTTTCCCAAGCCAGCAACACATCACCAATGCCACGTTCGACAAAAGTGGTGGTTGAGCCACGCGCACCGCTATCCAGCACCGGCACGTTTTTAAACAGCTTTTTCAGGAAGTCCTTGGCCTTGGCATCGTCGTTATTGTTCTGCTTGAGCGCATAAGCATAAGCAGCCAGGTAGTTCCAGCGTGCACCGCCCGAGGTTTTCGGGTTAGGTGTAATCACCGAAGTCCCTGCTTTCACCAGATCATTCCAGTCCTTGATGTTTTTCGGGTTGCCTTTACGCACCAGAAACACAATGGTGGATGTATAAGGTGAACTGTTATGCGGCAGACGTTTTTGCCAGTCTGGCCCGAACAAACGGCCTTTGCTGCCCACTTCGTCAATGTCGTAAGACAAAGCCAGTGTCACCACATCAGCCTGCAAGCCATCGATCACTGAACGCGCCTGCTTGCCTGAGCCACCGTGTGATTGCTTGATAATCACATTGTCGCCCGTTTTAGCTTTCCAGTACTTGGCAAATGCATCGTTGTAGTCTTGGTACAACTCACGGGTCGGGTCGTATGACACATTGAGCAGGTTGACATCGGCAGCCCAACTCACTAGCGGCGCAAGCAGTGTTGCCACCAATAACGCCTGTTTAATTTTATGATTTAATTTCATATCTATCCCTTTGACTAGAAGCCGTACAGTGTTAATTCTGTGTAGAAAAAGTCAGAATCCAGTGAACGGGTTGGATCATTGTTGTTTGAGGCAATCTTGATTGCATTTTTCACAAAATCCCCTGCCCAGAAGTGTGCATAACCCACATTCAACGCAGCATACTGATTCAGTGGGAAGCGAACTCTAAAATCAAACTCCTTACCCAAATCGGCACCAGATTTACCTGTAATATCAACCAAGTTATTACCTGCCCCCCAACGATCCGTTGAACTGTCGAGTCGATACCAGCTAAACCCTGTATCTACTTTCACGTTATCCAAGAATGGAACTTTAGGATCGAACTCTGCACGCACTTTGGCAGCACGAATGTTGTTCATTTGGATGTAGTCATTGTTAGACCATGGTCGAGCAAAACCGAATAAACGATCGAAGCCCTGGCTGTCGGATCTGTCGGTAGCAGTATTGCCACTGGAAACGGTGTCACCACTGGCTACACCGTAAGAACTGCTAAAACGTGGTTTCCATGCGTGCTTATTAAATGTATAGCCCACTTCGGCGTTATAGGAGTAAGCATCATGATCCACAGTGATATAACGACCATTCGCTAAAGTAAGTGTTCCGCCATTATTCACAAAGCGTTGTACATTACCCCACTGCTTGTTATAACTAACATCATAGTCCCATTGTGTACCAGGCAAGATACCAAACACACGAATACCAGCAGTATTAATCTCGCGATCAATTTGTGCTTGAGCCTGTCGCACCGCGCTATATACGCTACGATCTGTATAAGCTGTACCATTCCCGTCATATTGCACCTTGCTGCCATCCTGCTTCAGATAGAAGTAGTACGGCTGTATGGTCACGTACTCTGACCAACCACGCCAATCACCTACAAGTCCATAAAACTGTTGGGCATGATCAACCTGATCAAGCTGATTTGCAAAACGCTGCACAGGTTGTACTGCAAAGGCCTCTAACTGCCAGTCATTTTTCTTTTCACCAATATTGGCACGAATACCTTGGAAAGAGTTAGTTGTGTTACGCCATTCGTTACGGGCGATCAAACGACGATCCAGATCTTCCCAAGCCAGGCGGCCACCACGTACCCAGAATGGGCGGTTATTACCTAAATCATCCTTACCAAAAATGCTTTCTTTGAAATACAACTCCAGATAAGCCTGAATGAAGTCAGCATGATCAATATCTTTTGGGTCATTAGATAAACGACGATCAGTACTGTCATTGTAATCACTATGATTACGGCGGGAGTCTTGCACTTCAACCGCGAAACGGAATGGATCCAAAATATTCTTCAAACCGACATAAGCACGTGTACGTAGCAAGATTGGTTCATCAATATTCTCTTGTGCGCGGCGGAAGTCATTTTGACGGCTTTCAGCACGTATGCGATGTTCAAAACCAAGGTCAAGCCAGTCAACATCAGCAAATGCATCAAAATCTTTCAGCCAGGTTTTGTTAGCCTGTTTTACATACTTTGGTGGCTCGGTTTCTTTTTGTGTGCCATAACTACGGCGCTCAACGTAATAGCCACTTGCTGCTTTGGCAGCCGCTTTTTCTTCAGCCTTGATTTCTTCCAGGCGTGCTTTTACTTTCTTTTGTTGCTCAGCATCCTCTACTTGCGTCTCTGCCAGCTGTACCTCTTGTGCCGCCGAGGCCACGCCATTACCCAGCCACCACACACCTGCGGTTGCCAGTGCAAGACTTAATTTCTTTAACTGCATGTATATCTCCCGTTAATTAATGACTTCCAGCAGCCTGGTCAGTGCTCAGTAAAATCTTATCAACTACTTCTTGGGTTTTATCTGGTGATCAAAGCGCACTTTCTCACGCCGTTCAATTTGCGTCACCCGCCCATCATGTACTGTAATTTCAATAGAACCATAACCGGTATCCTTCTGCACAGCCGCAATGGCCGCCGCAACAATCGCCAACAAGGCTTCGTCAGCTTGTGTTTCCGGTTTGTTTAATACTGTAGACATGATGCCCCTCACTGCATTGAATGAAGGGCATTATTTCAGACTATTCATATNNATATTTTAAAAAATAATTATTCGTTATTTTTATATTACTTTTAACTATATATGAAATAAAAAAAATCCCGCAAGACTGCGGGATTTCAATTTAAGTTTTGATACGTCTGTTATTAGAAGTTGTACTGTACTTGTACGCGCAATGCATCTGCGGTAAAGCTTTGATAATCCAGCGTACCAGCACGGTTACCAGTCACCAGGTTATTACGCTTCATATGATGGTATTCAGCCATAATTTCGACCTCTGGTGCAAGTTGCCATTCAACACCTAACTCCCAATCGTTAACGTGGTTCTCAGGCGCATTGGTTTCTGCTTTGTTATAACCATCAAAGTATTGCCATTTGATAAATGGAATCAACGTACCATTCGTCTCCAGGAATTGGAAGTTATCAATCTTGTACATCGCTTGTACGTAACCACCTTGCAGGCTTTTCTCTGCAATTTTATTTTGAGCAGCATCCATACCTGGTGTGGTACCCCAGTTCCATTCAGCTTGTAAACCAAATGGTTGCGGATACATCACAAAACTCACACCAACACGTTGATCTTTAAATCCTTTGGCATCTGCAGTTGCAATGGTAGGCGTACGTGTTGCACCAGTATTCGCAGATGAACTCACGTTAGCATTACCGTTGAAGTTATAACGACCTGTTGTCGGCGCATACTCACCATGATAACCCTGAATACTGGCTTCATAAATCTGGCCGGATTGCGTCTTCCAAGGGTAAGTAGCACGCGCTACCACATGGTAATTGTCGTTTACGTCACTGCGGTTTGCGCCTTGTCCGTTATACAAACCTGCACCCAACATACCGTAGTTGCCAGAATGCTTCAGGCCTTTATCGTTGATTTCTTTAAATAATGCTTGAACGTTTTCTGGTGTGTAGTAGTAAAACGCACCCGTGTCACGCTCATCACGCACCGCACTGTTCATTGCGTCTACACGATCCATCGCCAAACGGTTAGAAGACGATTGCAAGTTTTCGAAACCATAAGGGACTTTAGATTGGCCCACACGCACGCGGTGTACTTTCGCCTTATCAATATTGATATCACCATAAGCATCACGAAGCTGTGCAATGTTGTTAGTGCCACTAGCGGACGATGCAAAGTCCGGCTGAATGTAGTAGCTTAAGTGGTCACCAAAATCACCAAAAATAATGATGCGCGCACGACGAATCAAAAAGTTTTTATCCGGGTTGATTGAGTCATCGGTACCTACTGAGCGATCAGACCACAAGTCGACAGGATGGGCAGGATTATCACCATCATTACCAATCATTGCCGTGACGCGGTTCTGCACATAACCACGGATATTCACACGGCTAGTCCAGTTCTTACTTTCCTTCTTTTTCTGCACTTCAACTTCATTAGTACGGCCCTTCATCAACAAAGCGCCCTCTTCTTCAGTCAAAACGCCTTTGCTAATCAATGCCTGAACCAGGTCAGTCGTTGAATCAGCATGCGAGACAGACGTCAAACCTGTTAACAGACCACCAGCCAAGGTTGCCATCAACAAACGACGAAACTTCAAATTCATTTTTATCCCCTGTTATAAGATTACATGTGTGTATCCGGGACGTATTTTGAATTTTCAATATGACAGTTTGATGACAAACCTTACAAATTTCTTACAAACAGACTACTAGTAACAAAAAAGCCACCCTTACTGGGTGGCTCTATGATACTTTGATGAGTTTAGCTCTCTGCACGCATGTGTGGGAACAGAATCACATCACGTATGCTCGGGCTATCGGTAATCAGCATCACCAGGCGGTCAATGCCAATGCCGCAACCACCGGTCGGCGGCATGCCATATTCCAAAGCACGGATAAAGTCCGCATCGTAGTACATGGCTTCCTGGTCACCCGCTTCTTTGGCTTTCATTTGCGCATGGAAGCGCGCTGCCTGGTCTTCAGCATCGTTCAACTCGCTAAAGCCATTGGCCATTTCGCGGCCAGTGATAAACAGCTCAAACCGTTCGGTGATTTCAGGCTGCTTATCCGAAGCGCGTGCCAGCGGTGAAACTTCCACCGGGTAATCGATAATATAAGTAGGCTGCCACAGTTGGCTTTCCGCGGTTTCTTCAAACAGGGATAACTGCAATGAGCCCAGGCCTGCGTGAGCAAATGGTTTCACACCAAACTTCAATAACTCCTGACGGATAAAGTCAGCGTCATTGAGTTGCGCCAGCGTATATTGCGGCGCATATTTCTGGATCGCGCCCACAATGGTCAAACGCTCAAACGGCTTGCTTAAATCCACTTCTTTGCCAGCGTAGCTCAACACCGCAGTGCCGTTCGCGGCAATCGCTGCGGCACGGATACATTGCTCGGTAAAGTCCATCAGCCATTGATAGTCTGTGTAAGCGGCGTAGAACTCCATCATGGTGAACTCAGGATTATGGCGGACGCTGAGCCCTTCATTACGGAAGTTACGGTTGATTTCAAATACGCGCTCAAAGCCGCCGACAATCAGGCGCTTTAAATAAAGCTCTGGCGCAATGCGCATAAACATCTGCATATCTAATGCATTGTGATGCGTAACAAATGGTTTGGCTGACGCACCACCAGGAATCGGGTGCAACATAGGAGTTTCTACTTCGAGAAATTCGTTGTCATTCATAAACTGACGAATCGCCGCCACCACTTTTGAGCGTGCCTTAAACGTGGCGCGTGTTTCTTCAGACGTGATCAAATCGACATAACGCTGACGATATTTGATTTCCTGATCTTGCAAACCATGGAATTTTTCCGGCAATGGGCGCAGTGACTTGGTGAGTAAACGCAACTCGGTGACATGCACAGAAAGCTCGCCAGTGCGGGTTTTAAACAAACGTCCGCGCGCACCCAGAATATCGCCCATGTCCCAGTGCTTAAAGCTCTCGTAGAGCGCTTCACCGATTTCATCACGTGCGACATACAATTGAATACGTGCGGTGCTGTCCTGAATCGTTGCAAAACTGGCTTTGCCCATCACACGTTTCAGCATCATGCGGCCAGCAACCACAACGACGATCTCTTGCGGATCCAGCGTTTCTTTCTCGCTGGCAGCATACGTTTCTTGTAAAACAGCCGCTTTATGCTCAGGCTTAAAGTCGTTAGGAAAAGTAGCCACTTGTGCTGATTGCGCTTGTTCGCGCAGCAAGCGCAACTTTTCGCGACGCTCTGCAATCACGTGGTTCTCATCAACGACTGACTCTGTCGCGTTGTCTGGGTTGGAGTGTTGTGCTGTCATAAAGTATCCGGCAATTGTCTGCGTTATTCGTAAACCCGCTATTTTAGCATTGTTACATCCAATTTTTGGACTCTTGATCGCTAGGTGCCTCATGCTTTTCAGGCAAATGGATACGTATCATAAAACCATGTGGATTAAGATTGGTTGCGTTGACAAAACCACCATGCGCCTCAACGATATGCTTGGTCATCGCCAGGCCAATGCCATGCCCATCCACTTGTGATGCGCGACGACCGCGTACAAATGGCCTGAAAATCTGCTCCAGCTCCTGCGGTTCCACGCCCTGGCCTTGATCCTGCACTTCCAGAATCACCTCCCCCGTGCGTGCGCTGTGTTGCAATTCAATCGCCACCACGCCATTCTCCGGACCATATTTCACGGCATTGCGGATCACATTATCGATCGCCCGCTGCAGCAACTCCAGCTGGCCATCTACCACTACAGCATCTTCTGGCATCTCGAGATGCAGCTTGGCTTCATGCTTCTCAAAGAGCACATCGCCCACAATACCGGTCAATAGCCCTTTTAAATCCACCTCAGTTTTTTGCAGCTTTTGCATGCCTGATTCAAAACGAAAGATTTCCAGTAACTCAGAAATCATGCGCTCCATGCGCACAGCTTCCAGCTCCACACGCTGTAAAGAGCTTTGCATTTTTTTTGGATTTTGCATCACCAGGCCTACCGACATCTGTATCCTGGCCAGTGGCGAGCGTAGCTCATGGGAAACATGGTGCAGCATTTTGGACTGGCTTTTGATCATATTATTGAGGCGTAATGCCATCAAATCAAACGCTTCACCAAGCTCAGCAAACTCATCATGGCTGGCCTTGATTTTAGGGCTGACCCTGACTAGCAGATCGCCTTCTGCGGCACTCTTTAAATGTTCAAGCAACAACTTGATGGGATGCGAAATAGACCAGGCCAGGACGCCGGCAAAAATCGTGCTGGAGATGAGGCTGTATATCAAAACAGAGAAAGGCAAACTAAAGAGTTGCCTCTCAGTCCAGCGCTGGTCGGTCTTGGCGGAGAGTGGTTCAGCCTTTAACGCATTTGGCGTTGTCTCACAGTTGCTTCCAGACGAACAAATCTGCGAGACTTCATGATGCTCAGGTGTTTGTTGATGGGCCTGCCACTCGATAATATTACCAACGATAAGATCGGTGGAGACGAGCGCCAGAAAAAATGCTAAAAATAACTTCCAGAACAGGCGCCCCATAACCCTCGCATTAAATCACTTACTCTCTAACAAGTTGATATCCGACGCGGTAAATGGTTTGTATCACATTCACACCGCCAGATACTTCTGATATTTTTTGACGGATACTGCTCAAATGCACGTCAATACTACGGTCATACTTCACTAGCGGACGGCCCAGTGCCTTAATGGACAAATCTTCTTTGCTGACGATAGTACCTGCATGTTTAGCCAGAATTTCAATTAGGCTAAATTCGGTGCTGGTAAACACAATCGGCTTATCCACCCAAAACACTTTTCTACGTTCACTTGAAACGACCAGTTGGCCAACCACGATATCGTTGCCTTTTGGCGTGTCACTGGTGTGACGACGCAAAATCGCACGAATTCTGGCAACCAACTCTCTTGGCAGACAAGGTTTCTGCACGTAGTCATCCGCGCCGCCTTCCAAACCTTCAATGCGGCCCTCGTTGTCGTCTTTAGCCGTGAGCATCAGCACAGGAATATCAGAATGTTGTCTGACATTCCGTAACGTCTGCAATCCGTCCTGACCTGGCATCATTACATCAAGAATCACCAAGTCGAATTTACCGGCAAGTACGTATTGCTCACCCGTCAATCCATCATGCGCAGTCGTCACCGCAAAGCCCTCTTGCGTCAGAAACTCCTTCAGCATATTGGCTAATTCAACATCATCGTCAATCAACAGCAGCTTGCTCATTTATGTCCTTTTTTAAAAGATAACACAAGGCTTATCCTAATATTTAGCCTCGGAATATTATGAACAATTAAATTGATTAACAAGCGTAAATGGCCTAACTTTACCCAAGTTTTCAAACTGTATCAAAAATGTTAAACAATTTTAAATTATACATTAAAGTTTTATGATGCTAAATCGCTAATCAGCCGTAAATGCCTCACACAACTGACTCAGCAATTGCCCAAACAGTGGCAATACATCTTCCGCGCTATGCGGGCTGTCATCATCGGTGGTCGCAATCATATAACTAATGGTCACTTTATCCAGATTTTCACGATATTCCTGCCAATGCTCAGACTCTGCTTCGGCAATCAGTTTAAATTTATGAAAACCGGATTCAATAATCTCGGCCAGCATTTCTGGCGCAAGCCCGTCAAACAAGGTTTTACCGATTGTAATCTGTGCCCTATCGTAGTCGGGTTGCAGCCCTTCCTGCGTCAGCGGCATAAACAAGAAGGCGTAGACCATCAAGCCAAAGCATTGATACACGCCTAGCATGTCAAAATCATTTTGCAATTCTTCTGCCGGGTGGCGATCCGCAGACTGAATCGCTTTAAAAGTCAAAAAACTCGCCAGATAATGCACCGAGTCTTCGACATCCCCATTGGCAAAAGCGGCCACGGCTTGCGCCTCTGACTGGCCCCCGGCATGCGTCTGCGCCTGACACAGCTGATGCATGAATCTCAAACGCTCTTCATAAGTCATTTCCATGATGATCCCTTTATTAATATCGTCGTGTTACTCAATCTCAGGCAGCGCTTCCAGTTTTTCCTGCACATCCAGCCACTGCTCCTCGATCGAATCGAGTTTTTTTTGATTCTCACCTTGCGCAATCAATAAGGCCTGCAATGTTTCGCGTTGCTCGACATCGTAAATCGCGCTATCAGCCAGACGGTGTTCAACGTCCTGCTTTTCTTGCGTGAGCTTGGTCAATTGGGTTTCCAACGCAGCCAGCGTTTTGAGCAAAGGCCTGCGCTCTACCAGGCGCGCCTGCCTGTCAGCTTTCTGCTGATGATAACTATTCTGCTTGACTGCCGCAGGTCGGCTCGCAGCGACTTCTGCTTGCGCTGTCTTCAGCAAAGACACTTTGTAATCTTCCAGGTCGCCATCAAACACACTGGCCTGGCCATCAGCCACCAACACAAATTTTTCGCAACAAGTGGCAAGCAGCGTGCGATCGTGCGACACCATCACCATGCCGCCTTCATACGCCTGCAAAGCCATGGACAAAGCGTGCCGCATTTCAATATCCAGATGGTTGGTCGGCTCATCCAGCAAAATCAGGTTAGGCCGTTGCCAGATCAGCATGGCCAATGCCAGGCGTGATTTTTCGCCACCAGAAAATGGCCCGCAAGCTGCTTTGGCCATTTCACCCCTGAAATCAAAACCGCCTAAAAAATCTAATAACTCCTGCTCTCTCGCAGTGGCATCCAGCCGCTGCAAATGTTGCAACGGTGAGTCACTGGCAACCAGTTGTTCAAGCTGGTGCTGAGCAAAATAGCCTATACGTAAATCCTTGCCCTCCACGCGTTCGCCCGACAACAGGGTTGCTGACTGTGCCAGCGCTTTAATCAAGGTGGATTTACCAGCACCATTTTTACCAAGCAAGCCAATACGTTCGCCAGGACGAATCGCCAGATGCTCAAGTTTCACCAGGGTTTGTCCCGCATAACCCAGTGCGACCCGATTCATCACCAATAAGGGATCCGGCGCTGAACCCAGGTCACGAAAACTGAAGCTGAAGGGAGAGTCTACGTGCGCGGCACTGATGCGCTCCATGCGTTCAAGTGCCTTGATACGGCTTTGCGCCTGGCGTGCCTTGGTCGCCTGCGCGCGAAAACGATCAATGTATTTCTGCAAATGCGCCATTTGCTGCTGTTGCTTTTGGTAACTGGCTTGCTGCAATGTCAGTTTTTCAGCCCGCTGGCGCTCAAAATCGCTATAGCCGCCACGATATAAAGTGAGCTGCTGTTGTTCGATATGCAGGATATGATTGACGGTATTATCGAGGAATTCCCTATCATGCGAAATGAGCAGCAAGGTACCACGATAAGCGCTCAGCCAGCCTTCCAGCCAGATCACAGCTTCAATATCCAGGTGATTGGTCGGCTCATCCAGCAATAACAAATCCGAACGACACATCAACGCGCGCGCCAGGTTGAGGCGCATGCGCCAGCCACCGGAAAAATCGCTGACTGGGCGGCTCAACTGTGATTGAGAAAACCCCAGACCGGCCAATAAGGCACTGGCCCTGGCTTCTGCGCTATAGCCATCAATATCCGCCAGCCGCTGGTGCCACTCGGCGACATGTAACGGGTCATGGCTTTCACCTGCGTCGGCTTGCGCAAGCTGTGCTTGCAAGGTGCGCAACTCCTCATCGCCATCCAGGGTATATTCGAGTGCAGATTGCGCTAGCGCAGGCGTTTCCTGTGCCACATGCGCAATCACCCATTGCGGCGGCATCAGCAACTCACCTACATCTGCCGTGAGCTCACCACGCAGCAAAGCAAACAAGGTCGACTTACCCGCACCGTTGGCGCCGGTAAGGCCGACGCGATGCCCCGGATGCAACTGAAAACTGGCCGCTTCGACCAGCGTTTTACCTGCTCTGGAAAAAGTCAGTTGTTTAAACTGAATCACTGACAATCACTTTCATTTAAAAACTGAAGTTGCAAAAGAGTGGCATTTTAAACGAATCATTCATGCTCATGCTGAATAATTCCGCAGCCAACAGGCAGTTCTGCTGCGGCTGCGCAACTGTTTTCGAGTAAAATGGTCAGTTATCACTAAAACTTCCTCAACCCTTGTTCAACGTCCTTATGCCTCTGCAAAAAATCAAACGCTGGCTGGTTTCACTCATGATTGTTATTTTTGTCATGCTTGCAGGCATTATTGGCGTCATTCAGTTCTATGTGTTTCCACATATTGATGACTACAGAGGCCGCATTGAACAAGCGCTGAGCCAATCGCTCAAACAGCAAGTCACCATCGCCCACATTGGCATTCGCTGGCGCGGCCTGGCACCACAAGTGACACTGGGCAAAGTCACTGTGTTTGATACCGAGCACCGCCCTGCGCTTGAGTTATCGCAGGTGACTACCCGTTTGTCGTGGAGCAGCCTGGTTCTGCTTTCGCCTTCATTGGTCAGCCTCAGCATAGACGCGCCTAACTTAGTCATCAGGCGTACAGCCAATGGTGAACTGTTTCTCGCAGGCATCTCCATGTCAGGGCAAGGCAACCCGGCCTTTGCCAACTGGCTGCTGGCGCAACGACGCATCCAAGTCTCTCATGCCACCATCACCTGGCTAGACGAGAAACGCCAGGCACCGCCGCTGTTGCTTGAAGATTTGAATATTGAAATATTAACGCCCGTCTGGCAGCGCCTGCTGCACCGTCATAGCATCCATATCGACAGCCTGGTCTCAACCGGGACAAAGCAGCGTATCACCCTGGAATCAGTCGTGGTCGGTCATGATGTGGCTAAACCTGAAGCATGGCATGGCGAAATTTCGCTACGTTTGCCAGAAACCGATTTAGCCGCCTGGAGCCCCTGGTTAGACCTGCCACTCAAGGTGAATGCGGGCAAAGGCAACCTGACCACCACGCTGGCATTCGACGCACTGCAATTGCAACGCCTGGCTGCGCAAGTGCAACTGAGCGATGTAGCAGTCAAACCCGCCAATGAGCCACAAACCTTTGTCGCCAAAACCGTAGCTGGAGAGTTGCGCTGGCAACGTGTTGAGCAACGCTTTATGGTCACGCTCAAGCACTTTTCTGCCAACGTCCAGCCTGGTTTGGTACTAGAGGATAGCAATGGTGAGCTGCAATGGGATGACAAAGGCCATGAAGGCACAATCACGGTTAAAAAATTCAGCCTGACCCAAGGCAATTTATTTGCGCAATGGTTACCACCTGACTCAAAAATAGCAACATACCTGGAAAATATGGCGCCCGCAGGCAATGCCTCTCAAATCAAAGCGCGCTGGCTATATCAACAAGATCAGTGGCGTGATTACGCTGTAGAAGCCAACTTCAATGCGCTGCACACGCAAGCTTATGCCAGCATTCCTGGTCTGGATAACTGGTCTGGGCAACTATCACTACACCCCAATGCAGGCAGCGTGGAACTGGATACTAGCAAGGCGACTATTGAGCTGGCTGGCCTGCTACGCTGGCCATTACCCATAGACCGTTTGCAGGGTGAAGTGGAGTGGAGTCATAACGGCCAGAAAACCTTGATCAGCACCCGCAACCTGCAGTTTAGCAACCCTCACCTGGCCTTGCGCACCAATATGGAATACCAGTTAGGCGCAGCAGGCGGCGACACCATACAACTACAAAGCCAAATCGAGCGTGGCGATGCAAAATTTGCGCCGTTTTACTACCCCTTGATTCTGGGTGAAACGACCTTGCACTGGCTGGATAGCTCAATTCTCGGTGGCCAAATCCGGCGTGGTGAAGTAATCGTCAAAGGCCGGGTCAGTGACTTCCCTTACGTCAACCAGGCGCAGCAATCTGATCCATCCCTGGGCCTGTTTCGTGTGACGGCTCAAGTAGACCGTGCCAGCCTGGAATATGGCACTGACTGGCCAGTCATCCAAAATATCGACGCCTTCCTCAAGTTTGAGGGCAAGCGCATGGATATCGCCGTTAAAAACGGCAGCACGGTCGGCCAGCACATTACGCAAGCACAGGTCGAGATTCCGCTACTGGATGCCGACTGGCCTATGCTTAACGTCAAAGCGGCAGCCACCGGCACCGTCGAGCAAGGTGTGAAGTTCGTCAACACCAGCCCGGTAAGACAAGTCACTATGGGCTTTACCGACTTTTTGAAAACCACAGGTAATGCAGAACTTAAACTGGCATTGCAAGTGCCCCTCAACGATGTCGACGCCAGCCAGTTTCAAGGCGATTACAACATAAAAAATGGTCACATTGCCGCCAACCCGCAAATTGCCATGCCGGAAATGAGCAATATTAATGGTCATTTAAAATTCAACGAAAAAGGCCTGCAAGCGCAAGGCATACAGTTATCGATGTTTGATAATCCTGCCAGCGTCAGCCTGAGTACCCGATCTGACAAATCCGTGATTATTCAAGGCAGTGGCCGCATCACCGATGCTGCGCTCAAAAAACTGGATAACAACCCGATTACCCGCGCTTTGCACGGTACGACGGACTGGAAAAGCAATCTGTTGATCCAGGCGCCGAATATCCGGCTGGATATCCGCTCACAGTTGATCGGCATGGCAATCGACCTGCCAGACCCCGCAAAGAAAAGCGTAGAGACTCCCGCCAGCCTGACGATACGTTTCCGCCAGGAAAGCAACCAGCCAGACAAAATCGCGATTCATTACAACGACTGGATTCATGCCAACTTTTTGCGTAATGCGAATAGCCCAGCCGCTGTCAGCGCCGGTGAAATTGCGATCAATACACCGCCTCGTTTACCAACCGGAGATGGCATTAATTTGCGCGCAGACTTTCAAAAGCTTAACGTGGATGAGTGGTTGGCCTATCTCAACCAGGGTAGTGGCAACCAGACTGCGGAATCCTCCTCACTGGCATTGAATCAAATAGAACTGACTGCGGGCACCCTGCATGTGTTTGACCGCAACCTGCATCAAATCAAGCTGAATATTGCTCCAGACAATGATCGACTCAAACTGGCGATACAAAGCCAGGAACTGGCAGGCGATGCAGACTGGATTTCAGGTAAACCCAGCAAACTGGTGGCCAAATTAAACTACCTGCGTATTCCGCGCAGCATGGACACCGATAACAACACCAATCCGACAGAAGTGCGGCGCCTGGACATGACTTACCCTGAACTGGACATCACCGCACAAGATTTTCAGTTTGGCGACAAACAATTGGGCAGCCTGGATTTAAAAGCCTACAACAGCGGTGAAAGCTGGGTAATACAGCGCATGAACATCAGCAACAGCGATAGCCAGCTCTCAGCCGACGGCACCTGGCGTAACTCGGTACGCAGCCCGCAAACCATGCTCAAATTCAACCTGACTTCAAGCAACCTGGGCAAAACCCTGCAGCGTTTTCAACCAGGTGGCGAAATGGTTAAAGGCGGCACTGGCAATATGAATGGTCAGNNTCAGCTGGGCTGGCCAGGCAGCCCGCACGAGTTCGCGGTGGAAAGGCTGGATGGTAACTTCACCATGCAACTGGAAAAAGGCCAGATTTTGAAAGTGCAGCCAGGCGTTGGCCGTTTGCTGGGCTTATTGAGCTTGCAAAGCCTGCCACGTCGCTTAACACTAGACTTCCGTGACCTATTTAGCGAAGGCTTCGCGTTTGACAAGATCAACTCTACCGCCAATATCAAGGACGGCATTTTGCGTAGTGATGACTTGTTTATGACCGGCCCGGCCGCCGAAGCCAGAATCAAGGGTGAGACCAATTTAAAAACAGAAACGCAACGCCTGCGGGTGAAAGTGGTGCCACATATTAGCGATTCGGTTTCCCTGGCGGCGCTGGCGGGTGGGCCGATTGTCGGCGTGGCTGCGTTTGTCGCACAAAAATTACTCAAGGACCCGCTTAACAAAATCAGTGCCAGTGAGTATATGATTACAGGCACCTGGGATAATCCGCAAGAGGCAGAGGTTGATAAAAAGGCCCCTGCACCTGCTCAGCCCTTGAAAACGCTGCACTAATGACCACATTATTATTTCAACGGAAAACTTGCCATGGCAGAGAAGAAAACTAAAAAACTGAAATCAGCCGCCAATGATGACATTGTCAAAGTGGCCGCGGTTCAAATGGCGTCCAGCCCTAATGTGGCTGCCAATCTGGTAGAAGCCAAACGCCTGATTGAAATGGCCGCCAAAGCCGGTGCCAAGCTGGTCGTGCTGCCAGAGTATTTTTGCATCATGGGCCTCAAAGATTTTGACAAAGTCACTATCCGCGAAAAGCCGGATGATGGCCCGATTCAGCAGTTTTTGAGCAAAACAGCCAAGGCCTTTAAACTCTGGATTGTTGCAGGCAGTGTGCCACTCGAAAGCAATTATGCCAACAAAGTGCGTAACAGTTGCCTGGTCTACAACGACAAAGGCGAGCAAGTCGCGCGCTATGACAAAATCCACTTGTTCGGTTTGGACATGGGCACCGAGCATTACCATGAAGAAAACACCATAGAGCCAGGCGATACCGTAGTAACGGTGGACACGCCGTTTGGACGCATCGGCCTCTCTATTTGCTACGATTTGCGCTTCCCGGAGCTGTTCCGTGCCATGGGCGACGTTGACATGATCGTGGTGCCATCCGCCTTTACCGAAACCACAGGCAAAGCGCATTGGGAAACCCTGGTGCGTGCACGTGCGGTAGAAAACCTCAGTTATGTGATTGCCTCAGCCCAGGGTGGTTACCATTTGTCTGGCCGCGAAACACACGGCAACAGCATGATTGTAGACCCGTGGGGCGTGGTGCTGGACCGCCTGCCACGTGGCTCTGGCATTGTGGTGGCCAACGTCAACCGCAATTATATTAAAAACCTGCGCCAGAGCTTACCTGCGCTCAAACACAAAACCATTAAGGCGATTTAATGAAAACACTGAGCGCCATGCTGGCACTCTTTGCTTCAGATTGACTCAAACACTCACGATTAAAACAAGTGACTTAACTATGCAAACGCTACTCACCACTGCCAACGACTTACTCCTGCGCCCGGCCGGATTAGACCACAGCGCTTTAACCAATGTATTGTCCGGCATGATGACGCACAACATCGACTATGCCGATTTGTATTTTCAATACAGCCGTAGCGAATCGTGGGGCCTGGAAGAAGGTCAGGTCAAATCCGGCAGCTTCAATATCGACCAGGGCGTGGGCGTACGCGCAGTCAGTGGTGAAAAAACCGCCTTTGCCTATTCTGACGACATCCACCTCGACGCCTTGCAACAGGCGGCACAGGCCACGCGCGCCATTGCAAACCTGGGCCAGGAAAAAACCGGTCACAGCATTATCACCCGCAGCCATACGCCGCTCTACTTACCGCAAGACCCGATTGCCAGCCTGAGCGCAGATGCCAAGGTCAAACTACTGGAGAAACTCGAGCGTTATGCCAAGGCACAAGATCCACGCATCACGCAAGTGATGGCGTCAATTGCCGCAGAATATGAAGTCGTATTAGTCGCACGCAGTGATGGCGTGATGGCTGGCGATGTCAGGCCCTTAGTGCGTTTATCCTTGCAAGTGATTGCCGAGCACAACGGCCGCCGCGAGCAAGGCTCCAGCGGTGGTGGTGGGCGTTTCGATTACAGCTACTTCACCGATGAAGTATTACAAGACTACGCCCAAAAAGCTGCGCATCAGGCGCTGGTCAACCTGGAAGCACGCCCTGCCCCGGCT
Source organism: Methylophilus sp. UBA6697 (assembly GCF_002454655.1). NCBI lineage: Bacteria > Pseudomonadati > Pseudomonadota > Betaproteobacteria > Nitrosomonadales > Methylophilaceae > Methylophilus > Methylophilus sp. UBA6697. The sequence continues at coordinate 97,485 of NZ_DKJH01000005.1, read as the reverse complement.
GGCAGTATGACAGTTGTACTGGGCAACGGCTGGCCAGGCATTTTGTTGCACGAAGCGATTGGCCACGGCCTGGAAGGTGATTTCAACCGCAAAGGCAGCAGCGCCTTCAGCAATATGATCGGCCAGCAGGTGGCTGCCAAAGGCATCACCATCGTCGACGACGGCACGATACAGGACCGCCGTGGCTCGCTGACCATGGATGATGAAGGTAACGCGCCACAAAACACCGTGCTCATTGAAGACGGCATCCTGCGCGGCTACATACAAGACACGCTCAACGCACGTCTTATGGGTATGGGTCTCACCGGCAATGCGCGTCGCGAGAGCTATGCGCATATCCCCATGCCACGCATGACTAACACCTATATGCTCAATGGCGACAAAGACCCACAAGAGATTATCAAATCGGTGAAAAAAGGCCTCTATGCAGCTAACTTTGGTGGTGGCCAGGTCGATATCACCAGCGGCAAATTCGTGTTTAGCGCCGCCGAAGCCTACATGATCGAAGACGGCAAAATTACCTACCCGGTCAAAGGCGCCACCCTGATTGGTAATGGGCCAGATGTGCTGACCAAAGTCAGCATGATCGGTAATGACATGACACTGGATAGCGGCGTTGGCACCTGCGGCAAAGAAGGCCAGAGTGTGCCGGTAGGCGTTGGGCAGCCAACATTGAAAATTGATGGATTGACGGTAGGCGGCACGTCTGCCTAATATCTATCAGAGAGTAAAAAAGCTGCCTAAAGGGCAGCTTTTTTATTTAGTCGTTAACGGGCTTTGAGATGATTCACTCCCAGCCACGCAATATAACCATAACACAATACCGGCAACACGAACGCATGATGCAAGCCTATGCGATCGGCCAACAACCCAGTCAACAACGGCACCATCGCACCACCCAAAATGGCAGTGGCCAGCAGGCCTGAGCCTTTCTTCTCCTGACCAGACTTGAGGCTTTTAATACCTAGTGTAAAAATGGTCGGAAACATAATGGAGTTGCACAAACCGACCAGCACCATGCTGACGACAGCCAGCATGCCGGTCGCGTTCATGGAGTAAATAATCAAAATAATCGCCAGTATTGCATGCACACTGAGCACTTTAGCCGGGGCAAATGCCTTGAGCGTAAAAATACCAATAAAACGCCCCAGCATGGCACCGCCCCAGTACAGCGCAATCAATGATGCGGCTTCTGCCTCTGGCATCTGTGTCAGCTCTTTAATGTAGTTGACCAGAAAACTACCAATCGCGACCTCGGCCCCGACATAGCAAAAAATACCCACCATGCCTAACATCAGTCCACGGTCAGCCAACACCTCACGCCAGAGACTCTCATCCTTTTCTGCGCTGTCCATTCCGGCCAGATTCAGGCGCGACAACACAAGGGCAATCGCCACCAGCACGCCAGCAATGAACAAATAAGGATAAACCACGCCTTCTGCATGGCTGGAATGTGCCAGTGCAGAAAGGATGAAATAAGCGCCAAAGAAAGGCGCAATAAAAGTGCCTAAAGAATTAAACGCTTGCGCCATGGTCAGGCGTGAAGAAGCTGTTTCTTTAGGGCCGATCACAGACACGCATGGGTTAGCCGCCACTTGCAGCAATACGATACCTGAGGCCAGCACAAATAAAGCGCCAAGGAACAAGGGATAAGCATGCAATGCCACTGCCGGATAAAATAGCAGACAGCCTAATGCCGCCAGCGAAAAGCCAATCACCATGCCGGTTTGGTAACCGACCTTTTCAATCAGCTTGCTAAACGGGATTGACGTCAGGCCATAGGCCGCAAAAAAACAAAACTGCACCAGCGCAGCCTGGCTGTAACTCAAATCGAAAACCGCTTTAAGATACGGCACCAGGATATCGTTTAGACAGGTAATAAAGCCCATCATAAAGAACAATATAATCAGTGAAGTGAGTGCTTTTTTATACATAGCGTCTTTCAAATTAAATCAGCGAGTAACTACAGCATAAATGCCGTGGCTTTGGAAGTTGCTTTTGGTGCAATGGCCTTTTTAAAGCTTGATGCGGCCAATAATTCAACCTCAAACACAAAAATGAACCGGTTGAATTTAATCCAGATCAAATCGAATACCGATTTAGGCTTGACGCTGGGCATAGCTCCCTCTTAATATAGCTTTACAGCGACCACAAGTCGACGCTATTTCATTTAACTCTAGACCACGGAGAATTATTGTATGGCAGCTACCAAAACCACGGCATCATCCGCTAAAAAAACCACCTCCGCAAAAAAAGCAGCACCCAAGCCAGCTTCAGACAAATCAGCAAAACCGGCAGTGACGCGCAAGAAAACCGTTAAACCTGCGATTATCACCAGTGAAGAACGTTACAAAATGATTGAGGTTGCGGCCTACTATATTGCCGAAAAAAAAGGCTTTGGCCATTCCCATATGGACTATTGGTTAGAGGCTGAGCAAGAGATTAATGCCAAATTGAATGCCTGATTGCCAGACTGGCTATTTATTGAGGCTGGCGCGTACGTGGCAGCAACGGTGCCGAAGTGAACTGGATATCGGCACCGCTATGCTGCGCATATTGTAAGAACCCCAGCACTTCGGGATGGCTCAAGCGCAAACCATAGGCAATGTAAGGGTATTCGGAGAGCGGCACCTGCTTCTGGAAGAACGGCCAATGAGCACTCGGGTTGTAAAAACGCTCGACCAGGCTGGTAATCGCCAATAGTTCGTATTGGCCCAGAGCATTCAGCACCAGCCATGGCCCGCCTGAGTCACCGAGCGTAGGCATGGCAATCGTATGGTCATATTGGTCCATTTCATTCAGGCGATTCACGGCCAGCAAGGCTTTTTCGGCATGTACCAGTTCTTGTGTATACGCAAACTGGGTTTGCGCTTGCAGATGTAGCATCTCATCCATCTCGCGGTATGCTTTGGGTAATACCTGATAAAAGTCGGATAAATCACGCACAGGTTTGCGTTCACCGCAACGCGGATGCCGCGTATCGGCTTCGCCATACCCTCGCCCGTAACCGCAGATCATCAGCAGGTCAGGCAAGGCATCGCCAAGCCGAATGCGTAAAGGTTGTATCAGGCTGGTCACTTTTGCCTCAAACACCAGCACAGCAACGTCTTGGGTTAAATCCTCTGCAACCACCTCAAACGGCCGGTAAAAAGCCTGTTTCAGGCTAATATCTTCTATGCCCAGCAGCTCAGGCTGCGCAATAGAAAGCATAGGCAAACTCATGGCGCCGGTCAAACGTACCTCTTTCAGGCAATGCGCGGCCGTAATGAGTGTCAGTGGTTTGAGGCCCACAATCGCGGCACTACAAATCGAATCGTAATACTCCCACTTCTCTGCCGAGTGCAAAAAATGGGCATGCTGAACACTTAACTTGACGGTGGAAATAGCCATTCCCGGAAATGTCAGCCCATGAATAATGGCCTGGCTGGAATGCCCGATTGTCAGCCCCATACAGACTACTAACACGGGCATCACTCGCCTGAGCAGCTTTATGCTCACCTGCCGCATTTGCCTGGGCCAATCCGCTTCAGTGCAGACTTCTGCTCGCGTTATTTTTTAACTCAATGGGCCCAAAACAGCTTGCGAGCGAAGGGTCATCGTTATCGCAGGAAATAAAACTGCTGCCATCTGGTTTAAATAATAAAAAACTGGTTTGCTCACTATTCACTTCCGACGTTTGTCGGGTGCAATCCTGCGCTTTGTTACTGAGCATTACTCGATGATTCAGCTTGAAGAACCCATGTTCATCGGGCTGTGATGTCACCTCATAATGCGCTTCCAGTTGTTCATCGCCACTGGTAAACACGGCACTGCCATCCTCTTTAAACCAATAGCTTTCCAAACAGCCAGTCTCAGGCAATCGCGATTCCCAATAACCGATCACAGGGTGTTTGAGTGATCGTGGGTCTGCTTCAGCAAGCACTTGCATGCTGGCCAACAAGGCACAACAAGCAAACAGTGATTTCAGAACAGTGTGTTTTTCATTGACTCGCTGATAACGCATTGCATCCCCCAAGGTTGAAATGATGTAAAGCTGTCAGCGATTGTCATTGAAAAAAATTAACGGCAAATAGTGAATGATTCCCGACAATAGTCACAATACTTCCCTGCCTCAAGCATCCGCCTTTACGCGTGTCATCGACAGGCAATAAAAAACCCCGGAAAGCCGGGGTTTTGGGCGCCGATACTGGCTGAATTACTTCATGACACGGTTACGGTATTCACCAGTACGGGTATCGATCTCAATTCTGTCGCCCTGGCTCACAAACAGTGGCACCGGGATTTCAAAACCAGTCGCAATCTTGGCTGGTTTCATGACTTTACCTGACGTATCGCCTTTTACAGCTGGCTCGGTGTAAGTGATTTCACGCACGACTGTGGTTGGCAACTCGATAGAAATGGCTTTACCGTCATAGAAACGCACTTCACATGGCATACCATCTTCCAGGTATGGCAGCGCATCTTCCATAAATTCAGCATCCACGTCGTACTGGTTGTACTCAGCGTCCATAAATACGTAGGTTGGATCCGCAAAGTAGGAGTAAGTCACTTCTTTCTTTTCCAGCACAATTACATCAAACTTGTCTTGGGCGCTATAAACGTTTTCGCTTGGCGCTTCAGTCAACAGGTTTTTCATTTTCATTTTCACCACAGCCGCATTACGGCCGGATTTGTTGTATTCGGTTTTTACAACTACCATCGGGTCGTTGCCAATCATCACTACGTTGCCAACGCGGAGGTCTTGAGCGATTTTCATAAATAAGCCTTAATTTGTATGCGGGATTTGAAAGCGCGGAATTATACCCGATGTGCACGACATTTCTCAATAAAAATCACCAAGTTAGTCGCCAGGTCAGCCTGCTGGGATTGGCTCACTTTAAAGGCATGGGCGTGCTGCGTAAACTGCGGCAGCACGGCTTGCAAAGACGGCCAATCGGCGGCTTGCCAATCCCCTTGCGCCCACGCCAGCATGGCATGATAGATGACGTCGCTGAGCGGCGCATCAGCCTGCGCCAGATAATGTGCCATAAACGCGTTGAGTTTTAACAGATGCGTGTCTTCGCTTTGCTGATAAGGCAGCCAGATCATCGGCTTGCCCGCCCATAAGGCACGAATCCAGCTATCTTCACCGCGCACAAAATTAAAGTCGCACAAATACAGCAAACGGTCATAATCGGTTTGCGACAAAAACGGAATCACCAAAAACTCGCATTGTTCGCGCTGGATGCGATCACCTACCTGCACATTGTTTACGCCAAGCACAGCAGCCAACATGGGGGCCACTGCCTGTGGCACGAATACACGTACAGGTACAGTTGAAATCTGCAAGCTTTCCACCAGCGCAGCCAATGGCGCATGTGCATAACAAAATAACGATATAGTGAGCTGATCAGGGGCTGGCGCCAAGCCTAAATCATGCCAAGCAGCGCTGGCTTGCAATCCAGGTAAACTAGCTTCACGGAGTAGCCCCCCTGTCTTCGAGGTAAAGCCAGGATAAAAGAAATGACGCACTAGGCCATTGGCTTGCGGCGAAGGTTGTGCGTGAAAACTGTCCACCCAGCTTTCTGCCGACAAATAATCAACGTTGACCCAAATCGAGCGCTGGCCGAGCATGTGTTGCTGGTAAGTCTCAGGTAAACCGCAGCCAAACGTTTCTATCACCACATCGGCCACTTGTGAAAAGTCAGCACTTTCGGACCAATGCTGCAACTGGATACGCGCATGCCCTGCCCCGGCAAACTGCTGCGCCAGCGCCAGATCATCTACCCACAAACGCATACTGATTTCGTATTCATCGGCCAGTTGGCGCGCCAGCCGCCAGCACACGCCTATATCGCCAAAGTTATCGACGACCTTGCAAAAAATATCCCACGTGAATGTTGTTTGTGCTGGATGAGTCATCTGACAAAAGCATTGATACCGCTAAAAAGTCATTGATTGTATCTTAATTCATGTAGCGGATAACCATATGGCGTCATGCCCGGAGCCAAACTATAAGCCTTTGTTTAAGCGACTTACAGACCTATCCCTGCTTAATTTCACTACATCTGTTGCAATTGATAATGATTATCATTACTATAAATAAGCGAGTAATCGCAATCCATGACGATATTAACCAGATCAAAAATAAGGCAGGAAATTAATATGAATATGTGGCAAGCACGTGCATTAACAGCAATTATCGGCAGTTTATTAAGCAGCGCAGTATGGGCGAATAGCTGTACTTACACCCCAGATGAAAAAAGCTTTAAATTCTCCTTCACCGCATTTGGTGCGCCAGACAAATCCTATGTCGTGACCAAGAATACCTTTAAAAAATATCAACTGGCCTCTGCCACCGGCAAGCTCGAAGGCGCGACCATTGAGATCGACAGCACCTCGCTGGATACCTCAAATGATTTAAATAATGGCAAAGGTGGCACCTGGGATCCGGCACTGGCAAGCATCCGCAATATGAATGTCGTGACTGGCCTGTTCAAAAACTTTGCCAACCCGGGCAAGATTACCGCCAAAATTGAGAAAATCCAGGGCAATGACTTACAGTTGGCTGTCACCATGAATGACGTGACCAAAGTGGTGCCGATGAAAATCACTGAGAAAAATGGTCATTTACTCGCCAAAGGTACGCTGGATATTATCAAGGACTTCAATGGCGGCAGTGCTTTTGAGAAGTTCGGGCGCATTTGTACCCAGGCCTTCCATCAAGGCAAGACCTGGACCGATGTCGATATTGAGTTTGAAGTAGATGCGAAGAAAAGCTGCAAGTAAAAAAGCAGAAAGCAAGCACTAAAAGACAAAGCCCCTATCGGCGATGATCAGGGGCTTTGTTGACGCGATCATAAACACTATTCAGTCAGTACAGTCGCCATTTCAGCTGTTTTTAACCAGGTCAGTTGCAACACCTTGGCGTCAGTAGAAGCTCTATGCTGCTGCAATGCAAAAGCGTCACGTATGGATTGCTTGGTTTCATGCCAGACAGCCTGTTGCTCAGGAGTCAAGGTGACACTTAAATCTTCCAGCTTAAAGCGCGGGCTGAAGCCAGCGGCCTCATACAGGCTATGTAACCAGACAAAATCCTGGTACCAGCCATCGGTATACACGGTTTGACCAGCAAACACACGGTTCAGGTGCGTTGCAATTTCCTTTGCAGTTTGACCATGTGCCTCTAATGACTGCCGGGACTGTTGGTGCAGCTTTTCAGCCTCTTTATCCCAATGCAGCCAGTCAGCATCTGGTTGCACCTGTGCACTCCATACGTCGCCATTTGCATCGACGTAGCCAATCTCGACCGGGTAACTACCCACGCCGAAACCTGAAGCTTCAATATCTAATATGACTGGTGGAACCATCAATACTGACCTGTGTGTATCTCTCTATCAATGAATCTGCGACTGCATGCAACTTACGTTTATCTGGCTATTCAACGGCACAAAAACGCTTGGCTTTAATCAGCATTGAGATTATACGCAATTAGTCTAAACTGAGGACTGAACTTACTGTGACCTTACTGGACAAACTAAAGTCACAAATACTTGTTAGGGAGAAAAAAATGCATAAAATTATTACAGTCTCAGTATTAACAGCGGCGATTGGCTTGTCTGGTTGTGCAAACATGAGCGAAACCCAAAAAGGCACCGCTAAAGGCGCGGGCATTGGCGCTGCTGCGGGCGGTGTCATTGGCGCCGTTGCCGGTGGTGGCAAAGGGGCAGTCATTGGTGCCGCTGTAGGCGCTGGTGCTGGTGCGATTGCTGGCAACATCTGGTCCAAAAAGATGGAAGCACAGAAACAGGAAATGGAACAGGCCACTGCAGGTACAGGGGTGGCCGTGACCAAAACGGAAAATAACCAGCTGAAACTGGAAATTCCGAGTGATATTTCATTTGATAAAGGCAAATCCAATATCAAACCGAATTTCCGCCCCATCCTGGATAAATTTGCGACCGGTTTACAAAACAACGCTGCCGCACGCGTCACCATCGTCGGTCATACTGACAGCAGTGGCTCAGATGCCATCAATGATCCATTATCGGTGAATCGTGCTGCCAGTGCCCGTAGTTATCTGGCCGAACGCGGTATTGCCTTTAACCGCATCACCATTGATGGCCGCGGCTCACATGAACCATTAGCCGCAAACGACACCGAAGCGAACCGCGCGAAAAACCGTCGCGTGGAGATCTTCGTCGCTGAACCTGAACCTCAGGCAGCGCCAAAATAAGCTTTAGGTGACAAGAAAAAAGCCGACTATGCAGTCGGCTTTTTTCATGCGCAATGCGCATCTAACAGATAATTCAATCAATCAATAAAGGCGCAACAAATGCAAAAAAAGCACCAATCATAAAAATCGCCACCGAAAACCCGTAAATCCACACACTCTGGCGTCGTGTTTGCGTACATAACGCTGCCAGTTGTGGATCAGTGGGGCACGGCAACAAACGCGCGCGCCATTGCATCCACCCAGCGATCAGCAGCATCGCACCAGCCAGCCCAAAGACCAGCGGCTTATGCTCACTGATCCAGATCAGTTGTGGAAAATAACTGATCAAGCTAGTCAGCGTTGCCACAGAACCGATGGCCACCAGTGTCGCAGGTAATGCGCAGCAAATCAGCGTGGAACCGCTGGTGAATAACGATAGTAGATTCAGCCGTCGGCTGGCTTGCAGAGGGTTTATTTCTGCCGCCATCACTTGCCGCCCGCCTTCTCTGCCTTGGCCACTTCTGCCTGAATGGCGTCCACGGTCTGGTTGACGCGCTCCAGCTTACCCACTGAGTATCCGGCATCCTGGATCACCTTGCTAAACGCTTCATTTGATACATCCTGGCCGTCTTTTAATTGCAAAGCAACGACACGGCTTTTCAGGTCAACAAAGGCGGCTTGTTTTTGCGGCAAAGCATTGAGTTTTTTCTCTATGCCTTTGGCACAAAACGCGCACACCATGCCGTTGACTTCGGCCTTGATCGTAGTCACAGCAAACGCAGCTGGGGTTAAAGCAGATAACATCAAAGTCACTAATAGTTTTTTCATTTCAATATCCTTTAAAAATAGCATCGGTTAAAACACAAACATGGCATTCAGGCGCGGCGCAAAGCCCTCGCCCTGCCATGGATTGGTCACACCAAATTCAAGAAAATAGTTTTTGTTAATCAGTCGCAGTGCCGGGGTGATTTGCAGCCCAGGATCATTGTTACGCATGGTCTTGGCCTCTATCACAAACCACGGTTGCGTCTGGTGAAAGCCGGTTTCATAAAATGAAAACCCGGCCTGCACGGCAGCGCTGTCGTAGTTCATATTGGGCGCACGAATCATGCGGGCCTTGGCCAAAAAATACAGCCGGGTAGATTCGACATCAAACTGCAGGCTGGGTGTATAGGCAAAACCGTCATACTGACCACGGGCTTCACCGACGCTGCCGTTAAACCAGACGTTGGCTTGCGCCGCAGGCATGTTCCAGCGTTTAATGAGGCCGGTGTAATTGATACCGGAAATGGTGGTCGCCTGCTCACCCTTGCCCGACATGCGCATCTGCTCAACGCCGATGGCATGCCCGAGTGCAGGCGAGTAGTTCAACATCCATTCCTGGTTATAGCGACCGATTTCGGTCATAAGCATGGCGCTGTCTTCAAAGCCCATCAGTGCCGCTGCGTGCAGTGACAAAGCAATCTGGCCTAGAAGGATGGCGCCGAGTGCAACAGTGCGTTGCTTAAGCATAAAGCCTCCCTATTCAATCAAACAAACAAAACGTGGACGGACTTGTCCTGTGTGTTAACTGAATATGGGTGGTTTGATGGCAGGGGGATAAGTTTGTGAATGCACGGGATCTGCCTCAAACAACGGGGCAGCAGCCGTCTGTGCAATGATGGCAACGCGCGGGAAAGTCTCTAAATGGGCAACGCCGGTACTGACCATGCAAAAGCCACACACCGTGCAATGGTGCTTGGCGGGCGCATGGTCGTCAGTCGCGTGTTGCATCTGCTGATGATCGTCTGCCATGTGATGGCAAGGCATCTCGGCTGATGGCGCCTGGGCAACAGACGTCAAGGCGTGCTCGGCCAACGCCATTTGCAAAGACATGACGTTAGCGGCCATGACAAAGCATGGCAACCAGCAAATCAGCAACAGGCAAAGACGTTTACGCATATTAAACCGTAAGATAAGGCCAAAATTGAATTAGTTCAAGTCGCGGCTTACATTTTTTAAAAGCGCGTTACTCATAGCGGATATCGATAATTTCATATTCAGTGTCTGCGCCCGGCGTCACTACGCGTATGGTGTCACCCAAATTCTTGGCTAACAGCGCTTTTGCCATCGGTGACACCCATGAAATATAGCCCTGCGTCGGGTCCAGTTCATCCTGGCCAACAATACGAATTGTCATTTCGCTGTCATCGCCCAGGTTAAACAGCGTCACCCAGGCACCAAAATACACTTTCTCTGTATTGGTCTGCGTATTGCTGTAGACAATCTCTGCGGCATCCATGCGCTTGGTCAAAAAACGAATCCGCCCATCAATCTGGCGCAAGCGCTTTTTGCCATAAATATAATCACCGTTTTCGCTGCGGTCACCATTACCAGCGGCCCAGCTCACCACACGCACCACCTCGGGTCTATCCACCTTGATCAGGTATTGAAACTCTTTTTCCAGCGCGGCGTAGCCTTCCGGCGTAATGTAATTTTTTTGTTCAGCCATGTCATTCCAATTCCATTGCGTACGTAGTTATCGCCACGTCCGATCTATTCAGCGCCTATCATACAACGTATTCCTGCGGCAGCCATCACTGCCTTTTGCTTGGCCAGCAACGTCGCTTTATGAATCTTTTGTGAAGCTTTCTTGAAAAGGCTTCATTTGCCAATTTATTTTACGTAAATGAGTTGTGCGTCACAAAGCGTGATGTGCATGGCAACGCAATGTTGCTGATTTATCCAAGAGTTATCGTAAGGAATTGCATGAAAAAATCTATCGCCCGTTTGAATGTAGGCACCCGGCTGTTTCTGGGTTACGCGCTGCTGATCCTGTTTACCACCTTTATTTTTGTCATCGCCTGGCGTGGCTTCAACCACATTCATCACACCTGGCAGCATTTTGAAAACATACAGCTGGTGAAAAGGACACAGATTGAAAACGCCAGCAAAGGCCTGGGCGATGCGGTGCATCATTTTAAAAACTATGTGCTACGTGGCGGACGTGAAGCCAGCAAATTTCAGCACAGTATGGATGATATTGATCAGGCCATGAAGGCTTATGCGGCGACAGGCGAACTCAATCAGCAAGAGAAAGAGATTCTAGGCAATATTACCCTGGCCATTACCACTTACCGCGACGCTATAGCACGCTGCGAAGCGTTGAAGAATGACGGCATGAGCGTGACTGACATTGACAGCACGGTGAAAGGTGCAGACAAGCCCTTGAGCCACTCGTTGCGCTTGCTGATGGATATGAATATTGCAGGCGTGACTGATGCCTCGAGCCAGTTTGCCTCCACCATTGCCAAAGCCAATAAACAAATTGAAATTGCCTTGTTGATTGCGGTGGTAATGGCGATGGCCATCGCCTGGAAAATGACACGCTCGATTACCACGCCGCTCAAGCAGGCATTGACCTTGTCACAGCATATCGCCAACGGTGAGTTCATTAGTCAAGACGCAGCGACGGGCAATGACGAAACCGGGAAATTGCTGCGTGAAATGCATCGTATGCAATCGACCATTCAAAGCATTGTGCAATCACTCAACGAGATGTCCAGCCAGCACCGCGCCGGCATGATTGATTACCGCATTGATAGCACATCATTTAACGGTGCGTATCAGCAACTCACCACCGGCATTAACCAGATGGTAGAAGAACATATTCTGGCACAGACAAAATCCCTGCAAGTGGTGACGGCCTTTGGCCAGGGCGATTTCAACCAGCCACTGGAAACCTTCCCCGGCCAGCGCAGCTATATCAATCAAAGCATTGAGCAGGTGCGCCAAAACTTCAACCTGTTGATGAACGACGTGCATACCCTGTCGCAGGCCGCCGAACAGGGACAACTGAATATTCGCGTCGATGTGTCACGCCACCAGGGGGAATTTCAACAGATTGTGGCAGGTTTTAACCAGACCCTGGACGCCGTCGTCGTGCCTCTGCAAACCACTGCCCGCTACCTGGACCAGATGGCCACAGGTCATATTCCAACACAGATTGAAGAGCACTTTGTGGGTGACTTTAACCTGATGCAAAGCAGCCTCAAGCATTGCACAGGCGCCATCCATCAACTGATTGCGGATGTACACCACCTGGCCTCTGCAGCACAACAAGGCCAATTAAATACCCGCGTCGACGTTGAAGCGCACGCGGGTGACTTCCGCAAAATTATCCAGGGCATTAACCAGACGCTGGATGCGGTAGTTTCACCGTTGCATGTGGCCGCAGATTGCGTCAAACGTATTGCCGCCGGTGATATTCCTGCACCTATCCACAATCAATACCACGGCGACTTCAAGGTGCTGATTAACAACCTGAATACCTGCATTTTGGCGGTGAACCGCCTGGTAGAAGACACACGCCAGATCGCAGGCGAAGCACAGCAGGGGCAGTTGTATAGCCTGGTAGATGTCACGACTCACGCGGGGGACTTCAGGGAAGTGCTGCAAGGCTCACAAGAAATTCTGCAACGTATGGTGGCGCCGATACAAACCGTCAAGCAAGCGGCTGAAACCATCCATGTCGCGGCTGCCGAAATTGAAAAAGGCAACAATGACCTGTCGCGCCGCACTGAAACGCAAGCCAATGCCTTGCAGGAGACCTCAGCTAACCTGGAAACCTTGACCTCTAACATCAGGCAAACCGCCGAGCATGCCCAACAAGCCAGCCTGCAAGCGAACCAGGCGAACCAGATGGCCTTGCAAGGGGGGGAAGCCTTCAATGCATTGACCACCACCATGCAAGGGATTAATGAAACCTCGGCACAAATTGCGCAAATTACCAGCGTGATTGACAGCATCGCCTTCCAGACCAATATCCTGGCCTTGAATGCTGCCGTAGAAGCCGCACGCGCTGGCGAAGAAGGCCGCGGTTTTGCGGTAGTTGCCGGCGAAGTACGTAACCTGGCCAAACGCTCGGCCGCCTCAGCCAAAGAGATTAAGGAGCTGATCGCCGCCTCCGTCTCGCAAACCAACGCCAGCGCCAAGCAAGTGGGCCAGGCAGGCCACACCATGCATGAAATTGTCAACGCCGTACAGCAAGTTTCCCACAGTATACAGGCGATTTCTGCCGCCTCCAGCCAGCAAAGCAGCGGCCTGGAACAAATCTACGAATCCATGACATCCATCGATGAAACCACGCAGCAGAATGCCGCACTGGTAGAAGAAGCGGCCGCCGCCGCAGAAAGCATGCTGGAACAGGTACACACGCTGGTTGAGTCCGTGAACCAATTCAAAATCAATGCCGACGAGGCGAATGAATTCGACTCCTTACGCCTGATTGCTTAATCTTCAGGCTAAACGACCATGCGCCCTCACTGGCGCATGGTCGTTTGACAGCTGACGTCACGCCATGTCTTACAAGCGTCTGGTTTCGATTAACTTGCCATCCAATGGATTAATCAACTGCAACTCTAATGCAGTATCCACCGCGCCTTGCTCCAGTGCGGTCCAATCCAGCGGGCTGAAGTTCAAGGCCACATCCGCCGGGAACTCCACGCGTTTACTCATCGCGGCTGCGGATTGATGATTGACAAACACTTTCAAGTCAAACGCCACTGGCTGGCCAGCACTTTGCAAACGTACACTGCGGCAGGCATTATCATGTTGCAATTGTATGGTTTGCTGTGCTTGTAGTTGCAGCCCACTGAGCTCATAGCGACGCTGGTTATCGTAACTGGTGAGCGTGAGCGTCAGCTGCTTGTTCGCGGTTTGATCGCCTGCCTGAAACACAAATGATTGTTGCCGGCTACCAGCCAGAGACAAGGTGACCATATCACTGCTATTTTGTATTGAATTGGCCGTCAACATCAGCTTTGCTCCACCTGAGACAAACCCTAACTGGTAATCGCCCTGCGCTTGATTGCGTACCTTCAGTGTCAGTGCCCGTTTATTGCGCAACACCTCGCCCAACATCGCCGAACTCTGTACATGCTCGCTGACATCACGAGCGACTGTGTGTGTCGTATCGCTGGCAGCGGAGTGAGTGAGTGGCTGTGTATGAATGCCGGTTTTAAACTTGGTCGACAGTTTGCCTATACGCTGCGCAGTTGGGCTTTGTTCTGGCGCCTGCCGGGGAAATGTTCTCACCAAATCGGGGTTCACATGCAAGACCACATCGGGATACATCTTGCCGCGCACTAAAGGTTGGTTCAGATAATAAAGATTAAACTGCTGACGTTTAAACAATTGACTCAGATTGCGACTGGTTTTGATTTTGCCTACTTGTCTGGCGACATCAGAAAATGTTCTCTGCGCGTGGTGCTCAACCGGGAACAAGTTTTTAATACGCGTCACCCGATCAGTATTCAAGCTGCCATCGGCATTGATCAAGGTCTCACCTTGCTCATTGCTGACCTGCTCCAGCTCACTCGAATCGCTGGCAAAAATCAAATACATGCCGCCGGTAATAAAGGTCAAAAATGCTTCCCAAAACGGTGTTCTCGGCTGCGTCGATAACTCACTAAACGGCATGGCAAACATGCGCCCGCCATTAAACAAGCCCTGCCCGCCTTTCCACGTTTTCTCTTTGCCATGCTGATAGACAAAAGTATTAGTTTTGGGGTTGATGGTAATCACCTTATCCCCGCCTTCATTGCTGTTACTTTTGGGGAAAGGCGAATTGGGGTTGGCGACATAAATACGCCACTCTTCATCACTGCGTTTTTCCCAGCGATAAGGCAGCACGACATGGCCGCCCACCGGCGAGATATCTTCGGATAAACACAACAGACTATAGTTTTTCTGCTCAAACGCCGCTTGCGAAAACTCAAAGTTTTGTACCGGATCCCACATGCGGCCACTTTTGATCGCATCAATCATGTAGCCCACCTGGCTACCGCCCAGTTGATAGCCGAACTTGATGGAAATATCCCTGGTACGCTGGGCATCAAAACCATATTGTGAAATAAATGGCCGTGAACTGGACACCCCTTTTAACGCATAAATAGCCTCCAGGCACATGCCAAAACAAGTGCCGGTTTTGGCTGCGCCTTTGTATACCGTTTCATAAAACGCCTTGTTAAACGGATGAAAAAACCAGGTATCATCAGCCTCAAGATCACTAAAGGTAGCGGCACAGGTGTCAAAACTTAGCTCGGCAATCTTAGGATTTTTAAAACTCCAGAACAGGTTTTCCCTGAAATGGCTGCTATCGGTCGGGTCCACCACACGCTGATCTGTAAACACGGTAAAACTGGCGCGGAACTTGCCATCCGGGCCACGCGCAAACGTCCCGAGATCATTGCCTTGCAGGTCTGGCAAAGAACTATCCCATAGGGTTTCAATGCCAAATGACTTGCTAAATTGTGCAATCAAGTCATCGTTGAAGTTCAAGCCAGCGTCTACATCAAACGCCTGCATATTCACCGTCAAAATGGCATTGCCATCATTAATCGGGCAATCACAAATAAACCCTTCATCAGGATTGCTAAAGGTTTTGGTGCCTTGATTAGAATATTCGCCAAACTGCTTTTCAAAGCGTTTTTGCTGGCCTTGCACATGATCAATCAGCACTTGCGTACGTACCAGTAAGTCATCATCGTCTTCATCCGTTTCCAACCGGGTGACCACCAATTTGAGCCGGTTAATCAAACTGACTTGTCGATTCGCCGCCTGCCATACCAAAATGCCATGTTGAAAATTATTGAAACGGCATACATCGCTAGGCGAATTGGTTTCATCTGAGAGAGGGAAGCCCAGTTCGCCCGCCGGGCCGTGATGGTGGGTTTGGTAAGCTGTCAGCAAATCCCCATGCACCTCATGCGCCCCGGTTGCAGCACTCCAGTAAATCGTGCCGGATTGAAAATGACTCACTGCACCAATTTGCTGGCTGCCATTGAATACCGGCTGCTCATCACTGATTGGGTAACCCAGAAATGCATTTTCTGCGCCCATACTGCGGTACTTCTGCAAAATGGCGCCGTGTACTTCAAATGCGCCTGTTGCTGGATGCCAGTAAATATCGGCCTGATCGCATTGCACGGCATAACCACCGCCAGCGGAAAGTCTCTGATCATTCAACGGCAAACCCAGCGCACCCTGCAGGTCACCATGCGCACGATATGCCTGATAACACTCGCCATAGATGACCACACTGCTGCCACTTGCCCTGACGACGATCATGCCGCGCTCAAAGTAGCAGGCCTCACCGCGCTCGCCCGTCGGCAGCGTATCTGAAATAGGAAACCCCATGTAATCACGAATTGCCTGCTGCGTCCCGGTCACCATATCATTGGCCAGCATGCTGGATTTCCACTTGTTTTCTACCGCCTCAGACAACACATGCGCGCCATAATCAGCATGATAGAAAATCATGCCATGTTCAAAATCCTGAAAAAAACCTAAGCCGTTAGGCGTGGCTTGCTCCTCGTTTACTGCACGGCCTAACGGCCCCTGCTCGCCTCCCAGCGCTTGGTACTTCTGTTGAATCTCAGTCATGGCACTCTCCCTTTATGGTATTTTTTTGGTATCTATATGGTTCCATAACAGATTTATAAATGCAATAAATATTTACAATATAAATAATTAAGTTAACAAGTTACCGTCGGAAATGCATGCGCATCCATTGATTTGTCGTTTTATAATGCAGAGATGATGCATGATTACGATGAATTGATTACCAGGCTCAAGGTCAGTGAAAAGACCTCTGAACCTTACTATCAACAGCTCAAACGCAATATCCTGACGCTGATTGAAACCGGGGCCATTGAAAATGGCAGCGGCTTGCCTTCAGAGCGTATGCTGGCGGAAGCACTGAACCTCAGTAGAACAACGGTGCGCCGCTGCTATGAAGAGTTACGTGCCAGTGGACAAATCGATAGCGATGGCCGTGCAGGCACACTGGTCAAAGCAGCGCCAAAAATCTGTCCGTCCTTGGGTAAATTAAAAGGCTTTACCGAAGAAATGCGTGAAGTAGGCATTACCGCTTCCACACGCATTGTTTCGCATGAGGTAGTCACTGACCGTACCATCGCCTCTATTTTCCAGCGCCCCTCTACCTCGACATTCTTGCGCCTGATCAGAATCCGCCTGGGCAATGAAGTGCCGATGACGCGCGAAGTGGCCTGGTATGATTTAACACTGGCGCCTGGCATGGCAGACTGGGATACCTCGGGATCGGCATACAACCACCTCGAGCAGCAATGTGGCATTAAGCTGAGCTGGGCGGAGCAATCGATAGAAGCCGTGATGAGTAGCGATGAAGAGTCCAGAGTGTTTGATTTCAGGCAAAGCAGCCCGTGCTTGCTGCTCAAACGCAAGTCTTACTCGCAACAGCAGCAACTGGTGGAGTACGTGGAGGGCACCTTCCGTGGTGATGCCTATACTTACCGGATCAAACTGGAAGTGTAGCCTGGCGCTGATACATGAATGTGCTGACCTGCGCGGCGTCTGGCAAGGCACCTAGCACGCCCGGCTGTTGGGCAACGATAGCGCCGCAAGCGTTGGCAAACTGTAATGCTTGTGGCAACGCATCTCCACGCGCCAAGGCCACGCACAGCGCCGCAGCAAAAGCATCCCCGGCCCCCAGTGTGTCGACTGCCGAGACCGCAAACGCGGGTGAAATAATCCACTCCCCGGCCTGCGTCATGGCCACGCTACCCCATGCCCCAAGCGTCACCACCAGCAACTCGCCTGACCACGTTTGGTAAAACCGGCTGATCGCTTGTTGTAATGCATTCATTGCGATCTCAGGCGTCTGCGTCATAAGCTCGGCAGGCCACGCCAGCAATTGTGCTGCCTCAGATTGATTTAATATAAGCATGCTGGTCTGCGCAAGTAGAGCAGGCGGAATTACCTGCCAGGGAGAAGGATTCAATACAGTCTGCCGCCCGGCTTGCCTGGCGAATGCAAAAGCGCTCTCAATCGCCGCCAATGAAGTCTCAAACTGTGCATAGACCAGTGTTGCCGCTTGTATAGAGGCTGCCGCATTGGCAACATGCGCTGCCGTTAACAAACGGTTAGGGCCAAGATAGACACTGACCATATTGGCGCCGTCGGCGCCGATCAAGCCTGCGCCATGGCCTGATTGTGGCGACAGCCGATAAGCGTAAATCGGCGCAATAGCGTGTTGTTGCAATACCTGTAAAGCAGCCTCTGCTGCGGCATCTTCACCGAGTGCGATGATGACCGATACTGGGGCTCCCAGTCGGCGGGCGGCCACGGCCACATTGAAGCCTTTGCCGCCAGTCTCGCTAGCCATAGCAGTCGCTGCCACCGACTCGCCTGCCCGTGGCAAACGCTCAACCGACCAGCAGCAGGCCTGAATAAAGCTGGCAACAACAAAAAGTGACACGCTACGCGTCAATCTTCTTTAATGACGTCCACATCATAAACATAATGACTGGTCTCGCCAAAGCAGCTTGAAGGCACGCCTTTATGCTCTTTGTACATCACGCGTACCCGCTCCCCGGCCAGTTGATTCACTTTGCTAATCACGGCAGGATCGCGCACAGTAAAGTAAAACTTCTCAGCCTGTGTGCCCGGCACAGTCACCAGTACCAACTCGCCTTCCCAGGTTTTACACACCCAGCCTTTATGAGCCAGTTTTTGCACATAGCCGATGCGCTCACCATCAGAGTAGACCCAGCTCAGGCTGCCCCAGGTATAGAGACCAAGCAATATGACCGGCAGCAGGATTATCCAGAAAACCCATTTTAAAAGTTTGGCAAAAGCCGACATGTCACTACTCCGCAAGTTTTTTATCGTTTGTTCATCGCATTATCTTATAAAATGTTGCGCTGAACATAATAATTCCTGCTGATATCTATTCATGACGCTTGCTGCCAATCCCGACACCGCACCTGTGGTTCTCTGCGCCTCGGCACGTCTGGCACAAGGCATCCGGCAATGGTTACAGCAATCCTATCAACAACAAGGCCAGTCACAATGGCAAGCGCCACAGGTATTCCCGTTGCAAGACTGGCTCAACCAGCGCCTGGAGTACGCCATCTTGTGTGGGCAAATCGACATCGCCCAAGCGCCTCTGGGCATGCTTTCCAGTACACAAGAAGCGCTGCTTTGGGAACAGGCGATTCAGCACTGTTTACGCCAGCATGCGGCTATCGATTTATTTAATACCAATGGTCTGGCCAGCGCGGCCATGGAGGCCAACCGCTACCTGATTGAGTGGAATATCAGCCTGGACATGGCGACAGTCAGCGAGGAAACACGGCAGTTTCTACAGTGGCGCCAGCAGTTCCAAACCTTATGCAAGCAAAGTGGCACTCTGGAAAGCGTGCGTTACCAGACCTGGCAGCTCGAACAACTCAGTCAGCATGCACTGCCCTTACCTGCCAACATACAACTGGCTGGATTTGATCGCATCAACCCGCATGTGCAGACACTCATCACCATACTGCAATCCGCAGGCGTGCAGATCACAACATTTGACAACAGCGTGCCTGCGCAACAGACACAACGCATGACATTTGCCGAGGCCATGGACGAAATGCGCGCGGCGGTGCATTGGGCGCAGCAACAACTAGCCGCTGACCCGCAAGCAAAACTGGCCCTGGTCGTGCCCGATTTGGATAGCCAACGCGAAATCCTGGCCAACCTGCTCGACGATACCTTCCACCCCGAAGCCCTGCATCCAGCGCAGGCAGAATTACCACGCTGTTATGAGTTTTCACTCGGGCTGCCGTTGAGTCGCTGGCCGTTAGTGCATAGCGCACTGAATGTGCTGCGCCTGGCATTCCAGGCCACGCCATTGCCTCAATCCGAACTGTCTGCCTTACTGGCTGATATTTACTGGTCACAAGCACTCTATGAAGCCGACGCGCGCGCCGCACTGGATGCCGAAATGCGCCGCCAGTTGCCGCTGCAAGTCAACGCCTATACCTTTGCCCGCTTTGTGGCGCGCAAGCAGCAGGATGAATACCCGATTCTGTGCCCTGCGCTGCACGCAGACCTCACCAGCTTGTTAACGCAGGCCAAACAAACGCCACGCAAGCAAGTCCCTTCTGCCTGGGTGGCAAGTTTTACTGAACTACTGACAGCCACGCACTGGCCGGGTGAACGCGGCTTATCCAGCCATGAACATCAATGCCAGACCAAGTTTAAAGCAGTATTGACGCAACTGGCGGCGCTCGATGGCTGGTTGGGGCCTATCGATGCCATGAGTGCTTTGCACAGGCTATCGCAACTGTGCCAGGCGCAAATCTTCCAGCCGCAAACCGTGCGATTACCGAATATCACCGTCATGGGCATGCTGGAAGCCAGTGCACAGCCGCTGGATGGCGTATGGGTGATGGGCATGAACGACCATGTATGGCCGCCATTGTCACGCACCAACGCGCTGATCCCAGCTGAATTACAACGGCAGGCAGGCACGCCCAACGCCAGCAGCGAAGTGCAAATGGCATTTGCCAGCCAGATTCACCAGCGCCTGCTACGTTCGGCCAAACAAATCATTTTTTCATCGGCCCGCCAGGATGGTGACCGTTTGCTGCGCATGAGCCCGCTTATCCAGGCCATCCCGGAAATAACTGCCACCGCAGGGGCCGCTACGCTGGCGGAAACGCTGGCAGGCAATAGCACCCAAGACTGGCAATGGCTGGATGACCATCAGGCCCCGCCCATCCTGGAAGGCGAACATATCAGCGGCGGCACAGGTTTGCTGCGCGCGCAGGCGCTCTGCCCGGCCTGGGCGTTTTATCAATACCGCCTCAAGGCACGCAAACTGGAAACGCCGCATAACGGGCTGGATGTCATGCAACGCGGTGACCTGATTCACCGCGTACTGGCGGCGTTCTGGTCGCAACAATCGACACTAGACTGGCAGACGGTCAATATAGAAGCTTTAAAAACCCAACTGGACCAGATTGCGGCTGATGTCATCGCTGTGTTTAATACTGAATTCGCGCAACCGTTCTCTGTCGTGTTTTGCCAACTGGAAGCCGAGCGCCTGAGTAAACTGGCGCTGACCTGGTTATGGGAGGTGGAACGCGAACGTCCGCAAGCGTTCGCTGTGACCTCAGTCGAACAAGTCTACAAACCGCTGATTGAAGGTATCCAGGTCAAACTGGTGATTGACCGCGTCGATACGCTGGATGATGGCCGCCTGGTAGTGGTGGATTACAAAACCGGCAGCATGCCCGATTTTAAAAACTGGGCGTCGGACAAGATCAGCGAACCACAACTACCGATTTACGCCGCCTTCCTGCTACAAGATGCCGACATTGCCGCCGTCTGCTTTGGCAAGCTGCGACTGACCGATGGCGGCTTTGCCGGTGTTGCCGCCGAAGACGACATTGTGCCCGGCATCAAAGCCTTTAACCACGAGAAGAATAAATTGTTTGACCCTGCACAGTTCCCTGACTGGCCATCGGTGCTGGCGCATTGGCACACCCAGATCACGCGCACAGCGCAAGCACTCAAAGCGGGTGAAGCCGCCGTGGTATTTGAGTCGGAGCAAGACCTGGGCTATTGCGATGTGCTGCCCTTGTTGCGTCTGCCAGAACGGCAATTGCAATTTGAGCACCTTCAGGCGGGAGGCGGCGCATGAAAATGACTGAGTCTGACTTCCAGCAAGCGCTGGCGCTGGATGCGGCCAACCGTGAGCGTGCGCTGGATATCGAATCCTTTATTGTCGAAGCCCCGGCCGGTGCCGGTAAAACCGAGCTGCTGACGCAGCGCTTTCTCAAGCTGCTGCAAACGGTGCAGGCACCAGAAGAAATTATCGCCATTACTTTTACCAATAAGGCTGCGTCGGAAATGCGGGCGCGTATCCTGGATAGCCTGTTGCTGGCCGCAGCTGGCGTGCTGCCGGAAGCACCGCATAAACAAATCACTTATGCCCTGGGGCAACAAGCCTTGCAGCGTTCAGCTGAATTGCAATGGCATTTGCTGGAAAGCCCGGCGCGCCTGCGCATTTACACCATCGATTCGCTGTGCGCCAACCTGGCGCGCCAAATGCCCTTATTGAGCCGTTTTGGCACACAACCGGCCGTCACCGAAGATGCCTGGGCGTATTACCGTGAAGCAGCTGGCCTGGCGCTGCAAACCATGGATGAAGACGGCTTGGGCGAACCTGTGCGCCGCGTGCTGCGCTATATGGATAATGACCAGGCCAGGCTGGAAAGCCTGCTCATGTCCATGCTGGCCAAGCGTGAGCAATGGCTGCATTTAAGTCAGTCCAAAGACCATACGCAGGCACAAACGGCGTTGATTTATCTGATAGAAAGCGAATTGCAAGCAGCGCTGAACGCCATCCCTGCCCGCCTGCAACAAGCGCTGATGCCGATTGCGCGTTACGCGGCCAGCCAATTACCGCCTGAGCATGCGTTATCGGCTTTACTGGACTGGCAAATACCATTGAGTGCCAGCATAGAAGACCTGCCTGCCTGGCGCGCGCTGACAGAATTGCTACTCACCAGTAGTGGTGGCTTGCGCAAACGGCTGGATAAAAACATGGGCTTGCCAGCGACCGACGAGGCCAAGCCCTATAAAGAAGCCCTGACTGAACTGTTGGCTGACTTGGCCCAGCACAGCGACAATGAACGTCACCTGGCACGCATCCGCCTGTTACCGGATGCTGATGGTGCAGACGATGCCATGATTCAGGCGCTGAGCCAGTTATTGAATATTGCCGCCGCGCAATTGTGGCTGTGTTTTCAGGCGCAAAATGAAGTCGACTTTGTCGAAATCGCCCAACGCGCGTTTCAGGCACTGCAAGAAGGCGATGAAGCCACCGAGCTGGCCATGCGGCTAGATTACCGCATCCAGCATTTACTGGTCGATGAGTTTCAGGATACCAGCCCGATGCAGATCGACCTGCTCAAGGCACTGACACGCGGCTGGCAGCCGGGCGATGGCCGTACGCTGTTTGCTGTCGGCGACCCCATGCAGTCAATTTACCGCTTCCGCAAAGCCAATGTCGGCCTGTTTCTCAATGCCGCACTCCACGGCATCGCCGATATTGCGCTGACACCGCTCAAACTGTGGCGCAATAACCGATCTTGCCCGCCGGTGGTGGAATGGATCAACCAGACCTTTGCCGGCATGCTGCCAGCACACGATGCGCCACAGCAAGGCGCCATTGCTTACCGGCCATTTGTTGCCACGCGCTCCGAGGCCACGGGTGCGGGTGTATTTGTGCACCCCTTGATCACGCCAGTGAATAGCGAAGACGAAGAACCGGCAGATATCCGTCACCTGGAAGCCGAGCAGATTATCCGCATCATCCAGCAAACACGCGCCGATAAACCTGGCGCCAGCATTGCCGTGCTGGTACGCGCGCGCAAACATTTGCATGCACTGGTGACGGAAATGCGCAGGAACCACAGCGAGTTAAGCTTCCAGGCGGTAGAAATTGAAGAATTAGCCAATCGCCAGATTGTGCAGGACCTGCTCACGCTGACGCATGCGCTGCATCAACGCGCCGACCGCGTGCACTGGCTGGCACTATTGCGTGCACCCTGGTGCGGGCTGACGCTGGCCGATATGCATGCGCTGATTGGACAGGATGGCCAACGCAGTGTGCTCAGCCTGCTGCAAAATGAACAAGTACTTGCGCGATTGAGTGAAGATGGTCAGGCACGCGCGCGCCATGTGCGCGACGTGATGCAAAGCGCACTACACTGGCGTGGCCGCACCTCGGTCAGCCGCTGGGTGCATAACACCTGGCTGCGGCTGGGCGGCGCGCATTGCCTGTGGAATGAAAGTGATGTGCAGGATGTGCAGGCCTTTTTTGCCCGTATCGCCGCATTAGAACAACACGGCCAGTTTAATCCGCAAGCACTGGCTGAAGATGTACAAAAACTCTACGCCGCACCCGACGCCAAGGCCGATGCCAGTTTGCAGTTCATGACCATCCACAAATCCAAAGGACTGGAGTTTGATACCGTGATCCTGCCCGGCCTCGACGGCGGAAACCCACCCGATGACGCCAAGCTGGTGATCTGGGAAGAAGTCCCCATGGAGAATGGCCATACCGAACTGGTCGCCGCACCGTTTGTGCCCACAGTGCTCAAACGCCAGCAGGCCAGCATCACCGCCTATGACTATTTAAACGACCTGGATAAAACCCGCGCCAGCTATGAAGATGCACGCGTGCTGTATGTGGCAGCGACCCGCGCCGAGCGGCAATTGCATTTACTGGGTGCCGCCAAGCCAGACAAAAGCGGCGAACCACAAGCACGCAAAAACAGTTTTCTGCACCTGCTCTGGCCTGCTATCCAAGCGTGGTTTACCAGCGAACACGATATCGTCAGCCGTTATCCCAGCGCGCAGCAAGAAGCCGATATTCGCCAATTTATGCCCAAGCTGATCCGCTTACGCGAGGCCAGCACGCCAGCGATTCTACAGGCCAGCCAGCACGAAGCAAATACAGGCTATCAAGTGGAAGCCAGTGAAAGTAAAGCCAGCCGACTGGAGGCTGATATCGGCACCCTCGCCCACTTGTATTTACAACTGGTGGCTGAACAAGGATTGGCGGCCTGGCAAACGCATGAGAAAAATGCATTTCTATCGCTGCATCCCCCTATGCAGCGTTGGTTTAAACAACAGGGTTATACGGACAACGAAGCAAGCCAGGGTGCGAACCAGGTGGCAACGCTGTTAACAACCACGTTGCAATCCACAGAGGGGCGCTGGGTATTACAGCCGCATACACAAGCGGCCTCAGAGTTGGCGATTGAGCAACTCAGCGCAGGTAAAAAGGTCATAGACCGGACGTTTGTCGCCGATGGCGTACGCTGGATTGTCGACTATAAATCCATGCCAGTATCAGCCAAGGATGATCTCACCGTATTAGCCAGCACATTCAAATTGCAATTGGCTGACTATGCGCAGTTATTTCAGGCTGAAGGCCTGCCGGTTAAAACCGCAATTCTATTTTTAAGCACAGGCCAATTAGCGCCTGTTGAGATGCCCTAAGGAAACATGATGATAGAAAAAAAAGCTATTTTGGACGCGTTCAATTTCCGCCATGCCTGTAAGGAGTTTGATGCCAGCAAACAGATTCCCGCCGCAGAATTTGAGTTGATTCTGGAAGCCGCCCGCCTCTCACCCAGCTCATTCGGTTTTGAACCCTGGCATTTTATCGTGGTACAAGACAAGGTACTGCGCGAAAGCCTTAAACAACATGCCTGGGGCGCACCGCTCAAGCTGGATACAGCGAGCCATTTTGTGTTGTGCCTGGCGATGAAATCGCCGTTCCTGGATGCAGATAGCCCTTACTTGCCACAATTTATGCGTGACGTGCAGCACCACCCGGAAGACATCGCCAATATGCGCCTGGGCTTTTACAAGCAGTTCCAGCAATCAGACTTTGACCTCACAGATGAACGAAAACTGTTCGACTGGGCCAGCAAGCAATGCTATCTGCCATTGGCAAATATGATGACAGTGGCGGCCATGCGCGGTATAGACTCATGCCCAATTGAAGGCTTTAAACAAAAAGAAACTGACGCCCTGCTGGCCGAGCAATTTGGCGTTAATTTACAGGAATATGGTTTGGCTTATATGGTCGCCTTTGGCTACCGTAAACACGAGCCGAAAGTGAAAACGCGTAGAGTCTTGTCTCAAGTGGTCACTTGGAAATGAGTGCGCTCTGTGCCCGTTCAAATACCGACTCACAGGACGCCGCTCACCTGGGTACACCATTTAAATTGTTAAATCGTTGGCCTTAAAGAGCTATTTAAATCTCTTGCCTAGCTTTGATAGAGTCTTATTTCAATATCAATTCAGTGGAGTGATGGATGAAATCTGTGTTATCAAAGGTATTCGCTTGCAGTGCACTCATGTTGGCAAGTGTGGCTGCCAACGCCACTGTAGACCCTTCGACCCCAATGTATGTGATTGTGCATGCAGACCTCAGCCTGTTAGCGCTTGTAGCCACCGCGGATGATGATCAGGCTGACAGCTCAGAGGCAGAAACCATGCTCGCCTAAAAGCGGCAAGTGCTGCCATTGGTTGATGTCATAGATTAGACAGTTCAAATAAAAAGGCCGCATAACGGCCTTTTTATTTTTTTGAAGCCGACTGATTACTCAGCCTCATTTTTAAAATGCCTGCGCACATACCAGGCCACGAATACCAGACCCAATGCAGCAATCACATAATGCGACTCATGGAAGTAGACTTTTAAATCCTCCCAATGCTCGCCTGCCTTCATGCCCACATAGCCAAGTACAAAGCACCAAATCAAAGAACCAACAAAGGTATATGCCACAAAGCGCGTCATATTCATGCGCGCCACACCGGCGGGGAATGCAATAAAGGTCCGTACCGCAGGCAATAAGCGGGCAATAAAAATGATAATCTCGCCATGCTGCGCAAACCAGCGGTCAGCCATATCGAGGTCTTTTTTGCTGATCAGCACATATTTACCAAACTTCTCGACCAACGGACGGCCACCATACATGCCCAGATAATAAGCCGGGATAGAGCCCACCACACAGCCAATTGCTCCAGCCAGCGCAATCCCCCACAAAGTCATTTCACCTTTAGTCACCAAAAACCCGGCAAACGGCATGATGATTTCGGAAGGTAATGGGATGCACGCAGACTCAATCGCCATCAGCAACACAATGCCGCCGTAGCCCATGGTTGAAATGACACTAATGATCCAGGTGGCCACCGCAGCTAATAGTTTTTCCAACATTACATAAATTCCTTCAATAAAGTTTTGACTAATTCTACACGGTGATTGAGGTTACCCAGTTGTACACTCACACGTAATTTATCGGGCCCATTCATACGGCAGCGTTTATCACGTTGCAGCAGGCTGATCAGTTTCATCGGATCCAGGTCCGCTTTGACATTAAATTGTAATTGGATGGCAGCATCTGAAGCATCAATCTTGATAATGCCCAGCGGTTTAGCAGCGATACGCAAACGATGGCAGGCGATCAATGCTTCACCAGGCTCTGGCAGCAGGCCAAAGCGGTCAATCAGCTCTTCCTGCATGGCGTCGAGTGCGTCATCATCTTCACAATTGGCCAGGCGTTTATAAATCACCAGGCGCTCATGCACGTCGGGGCAGTAGTTATTTGGCAATAACGCAGGCGTATGCAGATTGATTTCCGTCGTCACGCCTAATGGCGCATCAAGGTCAGGCTCTTTACCGGCCTTGAGCTGCTTGACGGCGTGATTGAGCATATCCGAATACAGATTAAAACCGATTTCTTGCATCTCACCGCTCTGGCTATCGCCCAGCAACTCCCCTGCACCGCGAATCTCAAGGTCATGCATCGCCAGGTGGAAGCCAGCACCCAGATCTTCCAGTAACTGGATCGCATCCAGGCGTTTTTGCGCTTGTGGCGTAATATTGCGGTCCGGGTCAGTCAGTAAATAGGTATACGCCTGATGGTGGCTGCGGCCCACACGACCACGCAGCTGGTGCAATTGCGCCAGGCCGAACATATCGGCTTTGTTAATAATCATGGTGTTGGCGGTGGGTACGTCAATCCCGGTTTCGACAATGGTGGTACACAGCAGCAGGTTGGCGCGCTGCTGGTAAAAATCGCGCATGACATGTTCGAGCTCGCGCTCACGCAACTGGCCGTGACCGATTGCGATGCGGGCTTCGGGGACAATTTTCTCCAGTTTTTCCTTCATCACGTAGATGGTATCCACCTCGTTATGCAGGAAATATACCTGGCCGCCACGCTTGAATTCACGCATCACCGCTTCGCGGATAATGCCGTCGGAATATGGCGTGTGGAAAGTTTTGATCGCCAGGCGTTTTTGTGGCGGTGTCGAAATGACAGAAAATTCCCGCAAGCCTTCCATCGCCATGCTCAGGGTGCGCGGAATCGGCGTCGCCGTCAGTGTCAGCACATCAACCTCGGCACGCAGCGCTTTCATCTGCTCTTTCTGGCGTACGCCAAAACGGTGCTCTTCGTCCAAAATGGCCAGGCCCAGGTTTTTGAACTGTACATCTTTCTGGATCAACCGGTGGGTACCGATAATGATATCGATACTGCCATCAGCCAGGCCTTTGAGTGCCTCGGCCTGCTCTTTAGCAGTCCTGAAACGTGAAATCTCGGCAATCTTGATCGGCCATTCGGCAAAGCGGTCACAGAAGTTCTGATAATGTTGCTCGGCCAGCAGCGTGGTTGGCACCAACACCGCCACCTGGCGGCCACCCATCACAGCAACAAACGCAGCACGTAACGCCACTTCGGTCTTACCGAAGCCCACATCGCCGCAGACCAGCCTATCCATGGGGCGGCCGGACTGCATGTCCTTGATGACGTTTTCAATCGCCTCCAGCTGGTCTGGCGTCTCTTCAAACGGGAAACCTTCACAGAAAGCTTCGTAATCATGCAGACTCAACGTAAACGCATGGCCGCGGCGTGACGCACGCTGGGCGTAAAGATTCAATAGTTCTGCGGCCGTATCGCGGATTTGCTTGAGCGCTTTTTTCTTGGCTTTGTCCCATTGACCACTGCCCAGGCGATGCAATGGCGCGCTCTCTGGCGGGCCGCCGGAGTAGCGTGAAATCAGGAATAATTGCGACACTGGCACATACAATTTGTCATCGCCAAAGTATTCAATCAGCAATAACTCGGTTTCGCCTTCACCAAAATCGATATTGACCAGGCCTTTATAACGCCCTACCCCATGCTGCTCATGCACCACCGGGTCGTCCAGCCGCAGCTCGGACAAGTCTTTAAGCATACCCTCGGCATTGCGCGCTTTTTCCTGGTTGCGACGGCGCTGCTGGCGCACCGTGCTGGCATATAACTCAGCTTCAGTAATCACCGCCAATTCGCCATCGACCAGGCCTTGATGCAGTGGCGCCACACCTAGCATCACCGGGAAATTAGACTGTGCAAATCCGGCCCAGTCTTCAGCCAATGAGAAAGTCAGGCCGTGTTCTGCGAATAATTGGGCAATGGTTTCGCGACGGCCCAAGCTCTCAGCCGCGATCAACACACGTCCACCAAACTGACTGATAAAGCCCTGCAACTTATGTAACGGCTGCTCTGCACGACGGTCGACATCGACAGCAGGCAAACTCTTCTTAATATCCAGTTGCTGGTTCACCAGGGCAAATGCATGCGTTTGCTTGAAAAACTCATCGGCTTTTTGCAGCAGGCTTTCCGGCCGCATAATCGGTTTTTCGGGGTCATATGCCATCAGCTTGTAGCGGCTATTGGCATCTGTCCAAAAGGTTTGCGCGGCTTTATCGAGGTCACCATGCAGGCACAACACGGTTTGTGCAGGCAGGTAATCGAACAAGGTAGCCGTTTGCTCAAAGAACAAAGGCAGATACCACTCTACACCGCCACTAGGCGTGCCTTTACTAACGTCTTT
This sequence comes from Methylophilus sp. UBA6697, assembly GCF_002454655.1. NCBI lineage: Bacteria > Pseudomonadati > Pseudomonadota > Betaproteobacteria > Nitrosomonadales > Methylophilaceae > Methylophilus > Methylophilus sp. UBA6697. Next base: position 68,039 of record NZ_DKJH01000005.1, on the reverse strand, counting down.
ATAGATTTTTGCACGTTGAGGGTCGCCCTCAAAATACTCGCGGAACTGGCTGCGGAAGCGTGTGATCGCGGCTTCATCCATGGGAAATTCACGCGCTGGCAGCATACGGATCTCAGGGACCGGATACACGCTGCGCTGGGTATCAATATCAAACGTGCGTATGGTTTCGATTTCATCGTCGAACAGGTCTATCCGGTACGGGAACACGCTGCCCATGGGATACAAATCAACCAGGCCACCGCGTACGCTAAATTCGCCTGGCCCCATCACCTGGCTCACGTGGTGATAACCCGCTTGCGCGCACTGGTTGCGCAAAGCATCCACATCCAGCTTCTGGCCTTTTTTGAGCATAAAAGTATGCGCCGCCAGGTAAGCCACCGGCGGCAACCTGAGCAACGCCGTCGCCATCGGCACGATCACGATATTGCTTTGGTTCTGGCTCAGTTGGTAGAGTGTAGCCAGGCGTTCAGAGGTCAAGTCCGGGTGGGGCGAAAACACATCGTAAGGCAGTGTTTCCCAATCTGGCAGCAAATGTACCTGAATGTCTTTGCCAAAAAATGGAATCTCGTCCATCAGGCGCTGCGCTTCAAACGCACTCGCGGTGAGCACCACCAACGGTGTATTTGTTGCTTTTAAACCACAGGCCAGTTCGGCCAATGCCCGGCTATCCAGGCCCTGACTTTGAAAAGAAAAACGCTGTGGATGCCCGATAACGGGGAGTGAAACTGCCATAAAAAATTAGAATCTTATTGCTTGGGTTAGACGAGTATTTCTTGGCGAATCTGCCGAGTTTGCTATTATAACTGTAAGCGTCCACAGACAGTGACTGAATGACACGCAAGACGCCCGAGCGAACCAGAGATACCAGCACGGAGAATAAACGATGAACGACAAACAAGCCGTCGCGCTGGAAGCCGCCAGCTACGTTAAAAATGACATGATCGTAGGCCTGGGCACAGGATCCACAGCCAATTACTTTATCGACGCACTGGCCGAGCGCCAGCGCACCGAGAACTTACGCATCACCACCGTTGCCAGTTCCAATATCAGCATGATCAAGGCGCAATCCGCCGGACTCACCGTGTTGAGCTTATCGCAACTCAGCCAGATCGACCTGTATGTGGATGGTGCAGACGAAATCACACCAGACAATGCTTTACTCAAAGGCCGTGGCTATGACCTGGTGATGGAAAAGCTGCTGGCCAAGGCAGCCAAACAGTTCATTGTCGTTGCAGATAAAAGCAAACTGGTTAGCCGTATTGGTGAAAACTTTGCGATTCCAATTGAAGTGATGCCTTTTGCCTGGCAAGCGGCCAAACGCAGCCTGGAAGCCATTGGTGGCGTCGGTGAGCTGCGCCAGAATGTGGCCAAAGACGGTTTATCTATCACCAGTTACGGCAGCCTGGTGCTCGACATGCGCTTTGATGCCAGCCTGGATGCCGATCGCTTGAATGCCTTGATTAACAATATCCCCGGCGTCATTGAACACGGCATTTTTGCCAAACTGGCAAGTACCATCCTGATTGCGGACCAAGGGCAGATTGAGACTCGCGTTTAAGCGCCACTCAGGTCTTATGCAGTTCTGTTCAGGCAAGTCAATATGGTCAGTGTGGTTGAAAACCATGCTGATCACGCTATGTGTCACCTTGCTCGCCTGTAGTGACAACAGTGGCCAAAAACACCTGGCACAAACCAAACCCAAGCCAGATCCGTATACCATCCGCTTTGTCACCATCAACAGCCCCAGTACTTACTTCATCGACAGCCAGAATAACTATGCCGGCCTGGAATATGACCTCGCCAAACGCTTTGTCGAATTTCTGGGCCCGCCCTACAAACTCGAATTCATCGTCGTCGACAGTTTTGCCAAAGTGTTCCCGACGCTATTGAGAGGCGATGCTGACATTGCTGCGGCTGACATCAGCATCACACCTGCACGCAAGCGCCAGGTCTTGTTCGGCCCATCCTTTAACCAGGTGCAGGCCATGGTGGTGTATAACCGTGACAAGAATAGTGAGCCCAATAACGCCGATGCCTTATTTGAAAAGCGCATTGTGCTGCCTAAAAGTACCAGCTTTGTCGAGCGCATGCGTGAGTTGCAATCAAAAGCACCGACACTCACCTGGAAAGAAACGGACAAGCTCAGTTCTGAGCAACTGATCGAAGCTGTTGCACGTAATGAGATCGACTTTACGGTAGCAGACAATCACCTCATCGCCATCATGCAATACAACTACCCGCAACTGGATGCGGGCATGATGCTGGGCCAGGCCGATAAAATTGGCTGGGCGCTCAACAAGTTACATGGTGAAGAACGACTGAAACAAGTACAGGCCTTTTTCAAGAAAATCGAAAAAGATGGCACGTTGCGTAACCTGCTGGACCGTTACCATGGTCATACCAAACGCTTGAAGCCTGTGGATGTCACCGCGTTTTTAAGCAAATCACAAACGCTGCTGCCCAGGTATGTGCGTTTATTTAAAGGCGCGCAGGAAATCACTGACATAGACTGGCGCTTGCTGGCGGCATTAAGCTATCAGGAATCACACTGGGATAATTACAGCACCTCGCCAACCAATGTGCGCGGTTTGATGATGCTGACCGAGCAAACCTCCAACATGATGAATGTCACTGACCGGCTGGACCCTAAGCAAAGTGTGATGGCCGGTGCCAAATTCCTGTTATGGATGAAAGACCGCATTCCGTCACGCATCCCCGAGCCTGATCGCACCTTTATGACGCTGGCCGCCTACAATAATGGTGTTGGCCATCTGGAAGACGCGCGGATTATCGCGCAGAAACTAGGATTGAATCCTGACAGCTGGGCAGACGTGAAACGCGGCTACCAACTACTGAATGACCCGGCTTACTACGTCAACGCCAGGCATGGTTACTGTAGCTGTGGCGCGCCGGTCATTTATACAGAGCTGGTGAGAAGCTATTACCAGATCATGCAGAAATACTTCCCGATTTATGATCCAGGCGTAGACCCTTACAAGATTGCAGACATAAAAATGCCTTGGTTGTTAGCCAAGGCATCTTAAACACAGCGATTAAACTTACACGCTTAGCAAGGTCTTGCCACCCATATAAGGCTGCAAAGCTTTAGGAATCGTCACACTACCATCGGCATTTTGGTTATTTTCCAACACTGCCACCAGCGTACGCCCCACCGCCAAACCAGACCCGTTCAGGGTATGCAACAACTCTGGTTTACCATTAGCATTGCGGAAACGTGCCTGTAACCGGCGCGCCTGGAACGCTTCGCAATTAGACACAGAAGAAATCTCACGGTAGGTATTCTGCGCAGGTAACCAGACTTCGAGATCATAAGTTTTAGCCGCGCCAAAGCCCATATCGCCAGTACATAATGAAACGACGCGGTAAGGTAATTCCAGTGCCTGCAAAATCGCTTCCGCATGGCCAACCATCTCTTCCAGCGCATGATAGCTGGTGTCAGGATGCACAATCTGCACCATTTCAACCTTATCAAACTGGTGCTGACGAATCATGCCTTTGGTATCACGGCCATAAGAACCCGCCTCTGAGCGGAAGCAAGGCGTATGTGCGGTTAATTTAATCGGCAAACTATCCGCCGCCACAATCTCGTCGCGCACGGTGTTGGTCAGCGTGACTTCTGAAGTGGGGATCAGGTACAGTTTGCTGTCATTATGCGGCGTCGCAAACAGGTCTTCTTCAAACTTGGGCAATTGGCCGGTGCCAACCAAAGTTTCGCGGTTAACCATATAAGGCGTGTAACACTCGGTATAGCCATGCTTGTCGGTTTGCGTATCCAGCATAAACTGGGCAATCGCACGATGCAATTTGGCAATCTGGCCTTTCATCAGCGTAAAACGCGCACCAGAGAGTTTGGCACCGGTATCAAAATCTAATCCCAATGGTGCGCCAACGTCAGCATGGTCTTTGACTTCAAAGTCAAAGCTACGTGGTGTGCCCCAACGACGTGCTTCTACATTTTGGCTTTCATCCTGGCCCACAGGCACGCTGTCATGCGGCAAATTAGGCACATTCAGCATCAGCGCCTGCATACTAGCCTGAATCTCGCTCAACTGCGCTTCTGCCGCTTTTAGCTCGTCGCCCAAACCAGCCACCTCGGCCAAAATCGCACTGGCATCCTCACCTTTGGACTTGGCAATGCCAATTTGCTTGGAAGCAGCATTACGTTTGGCTTGCAGATTCTCGGTATTGGTCTGAATGGTTTTACGTTGTGCTTCCAGTGCGGTGAACTCCGCTGCCGGAAAAGCAAACTTGCGTGCCGCCAGGCGGGCGACTACATTATCCAAATCATTTCTCAGTTGTTGTATATCTAACATATATGCTTTCTATTTTTATCCGCGTGCATCTGCGTTTATCTGCGGCAGAATTACTTTTTCGCTTTTCTATCCAGTTCTTTCAGGTGCTGCAATTTTTCGCCTATTTTACCTTCCAAACCACGTGGTGTGGGTTGGTAAAATGGCTGGGCTTCCAAATCATCTGGAAAGTAATGCTCGCCCGCCGCATAGGCACCAGGCTCATTGTGCGCATAACGATATTCTTTGCCGTAATCCAGCGCTTTCATCAGTTTGGTCGGCGCATTTCTGAGGTGTAGCGGCACCGGCCTGGACTTGTCTTGCGCCACAAAGGCCTTGGCCTGATTATAGGCCATATAGCCTGCATTGCTTTTAGCGGCCACGGCCAGGTAAATCACCGCTTGCGCCAGCGCCAGCTCACCTTCGGGACTACCCAGGCGCTCGAATGTCAGTGCTGCGTCGTTGGCGATCTGCATGGCGCGTGGATCGGCCAGGCCGATATCTTCCCAAGCCATGCGGATAATGCGGCGCGCCAGGTACAAGGGCTCGGCACCGCCATCCAGCATACGCATCAACCAATAGAGCGCCGCGTCCGGGTTAGAGCCACGCACGGATTTGTGCAAGGCAGAAATCTGGTCATAAAAAGCTTCGCCACCTTTGTCAAATCGGCGCAACTTGCTGGCCATGGTCGACTGCAAAAAAGACTCGTCTATGCTGTCAACTTTGGCCGAGACAGCCCCATTGAACAAGCCTTCGGCGAAGTTGAGCAAGCGCCTGGCATCGCCGTCAGCGTAGGCTAATACTTGCTCGGTGACAGTATCATCCAATGTGATGTCTGGCGCCACCTTCAGCCGTGCGCGCTCTAACAGCTCGGCCAGTTCGTCCTCAGTCAATGCATTCAGCACAAATACCTGAGCACGGCTTAACAGTGCGCTGTTCACCTCAAATGAAGGGTTCTCGGTAGTTGCCCCAATAAACGTAATCAGGCCACTTTCAACATACGGTAAAAAAGCATCTTGCTGGCCTTTATTAAACCGGTGCACCTCATCGACAAACAAAATGGTGTTACGCCCGGTTTGTTGCAAGGTGTGCTCAGCACGCTCTACGGCTTCGCGGATATCTTTAATGCCCGACAACACAGCGGACAAAGGCACAAACTCAGCCTCTGCGGTTTGTGCAATCAGGCGTGCCAAGGTCGTTTTACCGACACCCGGTGGCCCCCACAAAATCATGGATGGCAATTTGCCAGACTCAAACGCGCGACGTAAAGGTTTACCTTCACCGAGTAAATGCGTTTGCCCAACGACTTCGTCCAGGATTTTGGGGCGTAGCTGCTCCGCAAGAGGCGCAGAAGCAGGCGTTTGTGGTTCAAACAGAGAGGACATGCTAGTTTTGATGCGCAGGCGATTATTCGCCCACCACATCTACCCCTTTGGGAATCGAGAACAGGAACTGGTTGGTATTCAGGCTTGGGTTGGCCTCAACATTGGAAAACACAATATGCGTGCTTTGCCCAAAAGCATCCACCAGGCGCATTTCGGCCAATTTGCTATGGTCAAACGAGATAATCACCACCTGAAAACCGCTGTCTTTCTGCTTGGGTTTAGCCTGCACGCGCTGCAGCCCTTCAAAATCGAGCAAACGCGAGAGGCGAAAACTTTCTTCGACATTTGGCCCACCCGCCAGCAATGCGGCCGGACTGGTGCCCAACACTTTATCCACCGTGCGCACCGTGACTTGTTGTAAATCGACATCGAACAAAAACACCTGACGGCCATCGCTAATAATTTGCTGCTCGTAAGGCTTTTGATAATCCCAGCGAAACTTGTTCGGGCGCTGCAACAACATGGTGCCGTTGACCTCTTGCAATTTGCGCCCTTTTTGGTCAAACACCGTTTGCTTGAAGTTGGCACGCATGGCTTGTGTGCTTTGATAAAACTGTTTTAAATCATCGACGCCATCGGCCAATGCCGCTGACATCACACACCAGCCGCTAAACGCGATCAGCGCTTTGATCAATTTTTTATTCATGGTCCCCTCCAGCTTTTACCAGTACTTCACGATTGCCATTACTTTGCATGGCAGAGACCAGTCCGGCACGTTCCATATCTTCAATTAATCTTGCAGCACGGTTGTAACCGATACGCAGTTGGCGTTGTACCGATGAAATTGAGGCACGGCGTGTCTTCAACACAATCGCCACCGCTTCATCATACAACGGGTCTTTTTCACCGCCAGCATCACTGCCACCCGGCAAGGCATCCATATCGCCACCCTCAGTCTCATTGGTGAGAATGCCTTCGATGTAGTTTGGTTCGCCTTGTGCCTTGAGGAAATTGACCACATTGTGCACTTCGCCATCGCTGACAAACGCGCCGTGAATACGCTGCGGATAACCGCTGCCTGGCGGCAGGTAAAGCATATCGCCCTGCCCCAGCAAAGTCTCAGCGCCCATCTGGTCTAAAATGGTGCGCGAGTCAATCTTACTCGACACCTGGAACGCAACGCGTGTCGGCACGTTGGCTTTAATCAGGCCGGTCAATACGTCNNTTGGCTTTAATCAGGCCGGTAATCACGTCTACCGATGGCCGCTGTGTGGCAAGCACCAGGTGGATGCCTGAAGCACGCGCTTTTTGCGCCAGTCGTGCAATCAGTTCTTCCACTTTCTTGCCCACCACCATCATCAGGTCGGCCAATTCGTCGATCATCACCACGATCAATGGCATTTCTTCCAATGGCTCTGGTTCATCCGGCGTTAAGCTGAACGGATGCGGAATCGAGACGCCCTGCTTTTTCGCCTCCTGTATCTTCTGGTTATACCCGGCCAGGTTACGCACACCTAGCGTAGACATCAGTTTGTAACGACGCTCCATCTCTGCCACGCACCAGTTCAATGCGTTAGCGGCCTGGCGCATATCCGTCACCACCGGCGCCAGCAGATGCGGGATACCTTCATAGACTGAAAGCTCCAGCATTTTCGGGTCGATCAGGATCATGCGCACGCGGCTGGCTTCTGACTTATACAACAAGCTTAAAATGAGGGCGTTAATCGCCACCGACTTACCGGAACCGGTGGTACCTGCCACCAGCACATGCGGCATTTTCGCCAGGTCGGCCACAATCGGCTTGCCAGCAATATCTTTACCCATGGCAATCGCCAGCGGCGAGCTCTGGTCGGCATAAGCCTGGCTACCCATGATTTCAGACAGCGACACAATCTGGCGTTTAGGGTTAGGAATCTCCAGGCCCATAAAGCTTTTGCCAGGGATAGTTTCGACCACGCGCACACTGATCACAGACAGCGCCCGCGCCAGGTCTTTGGCCAGGTTGGTGATCTGGCTACCCTTCACGCCGGGGGCCGGGTCCAGCTCATAGCGTGTAATCACCGGGCCAGGTTGTGCCGTGACCACTTTGACTTCAATGCCAAAGTCCATCAGCTTGCGCTCGATCAGGCGCGAGGTGAAATCCAGTGTTTCGGCAGATTGCAACTCAACCGACTGGTTAGGCGCATCCAGCAAATGCAGTGGCGGCAAGCCTTCCTGCTCAATCGCAGCAAACAACACAGCCTGCTTTTCTTTCACCACACGTTCACTGGGTTCAATCACCACTTCCGGCACGGTAATTTCAACCGGCTTGCGGTCTTCAACCCGCTTGCGCTCGGCCTCGACAAACTCTTCGCGTGCCTGCAATGCCTGGCGACCCACTTTACGGTCCTGACTATCCTGGTATTTGAGCAGGCTCCACTGGTAAAACTGGATCACCCACTCGCCCAATTGCTCGCTCATGGCGATCAGTGACCAGCTGGTAAACAGGCTGAACGAAATGGCAAACAACACCAGCAGCAGCATGGTAGAGCCAGCAAATCCAAACATATTGCGTAGCAGATGATCAATGCCACTACCAATCACGCCACCTTGCTTGAGCGGGAAATCGGCCGGAAAACTCACCAGGTGACCAGACTCCAGTGCTGCAGAAGCCAGCAGCATCAGGGCAAAGCCGACACCATTCAACCACCAGTCATGCTTTTCAACCGGGTCCAGATGCAAGCGCTGGTACATGAGCCAGACCATGTAAAAGGCCAGCACCACAAACCACCACGATGAGAAACCAAATAAAGAGAGGAAAATATCTGACACCCAGGCGCCCACAGTCCCGCCCGCATTGTGGATGATGTCATGTTCGCCAATCGCATGTGTCCAGCCTGGATCCTCATGCGAATAAGTCGCTAAAATCACCGCCAGGAACACGCCCAATGCGGCCAGCGCAATCCATGACACCTCACGCAGCAGTTTGGCATCACGCAGCTGTTTCTCCGTCGAAACTTTTTCAAGACGGACGTTAGCAACTTTTTTCTTATTAAAAAACAATATGTTGTCTCTTTCTTTGCAAGAGTGAACTTAAATGATTATAGCAAAATCAAATTGCAGTCAGGGAGACGAGGTTCTAAAATAAACAAATCACATCTATAAATCACACCCATGGAGAGCATATGGATATCGGAATTAACAATGAAAATCGCCAGGAAATCGCGCAGGGTTTGTCCAAACTGCTGGCTGACACCTACACTTTATATTTGAAAACGCACTATTTTCATTGGAACGTCACTGGACCAATGTTCAACACTTTGCACCTGATGTTTGAAACCCAGTACACCGAGCTGGCACTGGCGGTTGACTTGGTGGCAGAGCGTATTCGTTCATTGGGCGTGTATGCGCCTGGCACCTATGCCCAGTTTGCCAAACTGACCTCGATTGAAGAAACCATTGATGTACCTAAAGCCAACGACATGATCCGTGAACTGGTTGCTGGTCACGAAGCAGTCTGCCGCACGGCGCGCAGTGTGTTTCCGGCAGCAGAAAAAGCCTCTGACGAAGCCACGGCTGACTTGCTGACCCAACGCCTGCAACTGCATGAAAAAACAGCATGGATGTTACGCAGTTTGCTTGAGTAAGGCGACTGAAACCTTTCTTTAAAGACATTAAGTGAGATGGGCATTTAAATCACAGATGCCCATCCCCATCTACATAAAAATAATTCACCAAACACTGGAAATCCCATCATGGCAACAAAACATGCCCGTTTAATGATTCTTGGCTCAGGCCCTGCTGGCTACACCGCAGCGGTCTATGCTGCTCGCGCTAACCTCAACCCGGTGTTGATTACCGGCCTGGCCCAAGGCGGCCAGCTGATGACAACCACTGAGGTCGATAACTGGCCTGCCGATGCCAATGGCGTCATGGGTCCGGAGTTGATGGCGCGTTTTCAGCAACACGCCGAGCGTTTTAATACCGAGATGATTTTTGACCATATCCACACCACGCACCTCAAAGAAAAACCGATCCGCCTGGTTGGTGATAACGGTGAGTACACCTGCGATGCCCTGATTATTGCTACGGGTGCGTCAGCTAAATACCTGGGCTTGCCAAGTGAAGAGGCCTTTGCCGGTAAAGGCGTATCTGCCTGCGCCACATGTGATGGCTTTTTCTACCGCAACCAGGAAGTCGCCGTGATTGGCGGCGGCAATACGGCCGTTGAAGAAGCCTTGTACCTGGCTAATATTGCCAGCAAGGTGACCTTGGTACACCGCCGCGACAAATTCAAGGCCGAAGCGATCCTGGTCGATAAACTGATGGACCGCGTCAAGGAAGGCAAGATCGTACTGGAAACCTTCCACACGCTGGATGAAGTATTAGGCGACAACACTGGCGTAACCGGCATGCGCGTGAAAGATGTGAATGCTGGCACCACCAAAGATATTGCTCTCAAAGGCGTGTTTATCGCCATTGGTCACCAGCCAAATACGCAGATTTTTGAAGGCCAGCTGGAGATGGAAGGCGGTTATATTGTGACGCAAACCGGCCGTCAGGGTAATTTTACTGCCACCAATATTCCTGGTGTATTTGCTGCCGGCGACGTGCAAGACCATATCTACCGCCAGGCCGTCACCAGTGCCGGCACCGGTTGTATGGCAGCGCTGGATGCCGAGCGCTATTTGACCAGCCTGGAGTAAATCTAGCTGCTGAAATAAAGAAGCGCACCCCNNCATTAAAATCAAACCATGTCACAAGAGTTGCCGGACAAAGACGAAAATGATCTGACACTGTTTCACGAAGCAGTCAAAGGCGCACGCCCGGTCAAAACCAATCGTATTTCGCATGCGCCCAAAAAACCGAAACCGATCCCGCGGCAACTGATTAAAGACGAACAACAGGCCCTGGTGGATTCGTTGAGCGATCATTATATTCCCGCCCACGAACTAGAAAGCGGCGAAGAGTTACTGTATTTGCGCGATGGCCAATCGCCCATGGTGCTGAGCAAACTGCGCCGTGGCCATTGGGTGGTGCAGGCACACATAGATTTGCATGGCCTGATCAGCGACGAAGCCAGGCTATACGTGTCTGAATTTATTGCCGATTGCAAAAAACGCGGCTTGCGCTGCGTGCGCATTGTGCATGGCAAAGGCCTGGGCTCGCGTAACAAAGAGCCCGTGCTTAAACACAAATTGCGCAACTGGCTGATGCAAAAAGATGAAGTCATTGCCTATGCCCAGGCGCGCGCCAACGATGGCGGCAGCGGTGCCGTAATTGTGCTGCTTAAAGCATAATAAGCGCAATGCCATTCACTGGCATCGCGCTTATTCATCACACCTAATTACCAATATTGACGATGCTGGTGCGGCCCACGACCTTGCATCGCCGCCGGACGATATCCTGGCGCTGGCATAGGTTGAATCTGCACCACATTCGGTCTGACTGACACGGCCACATCCAATACCGGGCCTGGGTCTCTGTCCATCAGGGTTGAATATTGACGACCCTGGTATTCATAATTCACCATATAGCCGGTGGTCACGGCTTGCCACTGGTCTACCATCACACACTGCTCCACCGGGCGTGTCACGATGCGCTCGTTGCCATAGGCATTCTGGTTACCGACACGATCACCCACAATCGCACCCACACCGGCGCCGACTGCAGCGGCAGCAATACGGCCATTACCACGGCCAATAGTACTGCCTAACAAACCACCGGCGACACCACCGACAATCGCGCCCGTGTTAGAGCGATTAGATTCATACACACTTTCACGCACATATTCGGTACGGCATTCCTGGCGTGGTTGATTGATTTGTTGCACTTGCGGTGCGACCGACAACACTCTGGCCCGGTCGATATATTCGGCATCGGCAAACGCACTCTGGCTCGCCGCCATCATAACTACGCTGGATAAGATTAATTTACGCATCCTAGTTTTCCTCTCTTGAAGCACACTGCTTAATGCAGTTATGTTGTTAACGTGCATTCAATCACGAGAGATGACGCAGGGATGTATCGAAGCCGGGAGAATTTTGTATCTGGGCAGATACAGTATTACTGGCTGCTGTTAGCCAGTTTGAGCAATTCGCCACGCTGCTGGATTTCAATCACGCCGCGCCCCATGGTGAGCCAGCCTTTTTGTTCCAGGCGCTTTAACTGGCGGCTGATCACCTCACGCGCCGTACCCAATTCATCGGCAATTTGCTGATGCGTGCGTTGAATCGTGTTATTACCCATGTCCAGCAGCCATTTGGCCAGGCGTGCATCCAGCGTTTGAAAGGCGACCTCATCCAGCAACACGATCAAGTCGCTGATCAAGGCGCCATAATTTTGCATCACGTATTGCCTGAATACCGGTGAATCGATCATGAGTTTATGGAAAGTCGTATCCGGCACAATCACATCCTGAATTTCCTCTTCGACAATGGTCGAAGCCGGATACTGGCTATTGCCCAGCAAACAGGTCGTGGTGATGACACAGGTTTCACCGGCGCCGACGCGGTACAACACAATCTCGCGGCCACTGGCTGACATTTTATAGACACGCGAGCGGCCTTTAAGCCGCAGCACATAACCACCGCAATGGTCGCCTTCACGATAGCCTATGGTGCCTATCGGCGCCTCTACGATACGTGCATATTGCGTCAGCAGCTTTTTAGCGGTGTCTTCCAGCGCTTCCAGTTCAGGAAACAAACTGATCCATGAAAGTGATTGCATCATCCCGATAACCCCCAGTGTTTTTTATTGTGATGGTGAGGGTTGCCGCAGCGGCCTCTCACTTTTAATTTGTGCGACAAACTTTACCACAGATTGATTTCAAACAATGATCACGGTCAAGCACTTAAGTGTTAAAGCGTACACAATCTATGACAACAGGTTTATGATTGAATTTCAACGTATAAATAGTATAAAAAATAAATGATGATTCTAGGGGTATTATGCAAACTTCGGATATTGCGGTGGATCTTTTTGACCAGTTAAGAGCATCGGCCGATCAGGCCAGCCAGTTAATGAAAGCAATGGCAAACACTGATCGGTTGTTGCTGTTATGTCAGTTATCACAAGGCGAGAAATCGGTCAGCGAGCTGGAAAACAACCTGAATTTAAGGCAACCCAGCCTGTCGCAACAATTAACCGTACTACGCGAGGCGCAACTGGTGAGCACCCGCCGTGAAGGCAAAAATGTGTTTTACAGCATAGGCAGCCCGGCGGCCCTGGCGGTGATTCAGGTACTGCATCGCGAGTTTTGCCAAAAGACAGCAACCGCGCAACTCAAAAGCGCATAGGAAAGAAAGATGGACATCAAAACAATTGATCGACGCTACAGTGTGAGCGACCAGTTAACGGCAACAGACCTGGATGCACTGGCAGCCAACGGTATCAAGCTGGTTGTGAATTTTCGGCCAGATGGCGAAGGCGGCGATGCGCAGCCCCTCAGCGCGACACTTGCCGCAAAAGCAGCCTCACTGGGCATCGCCTACGCGGATATCCCGGTGTTACCCAACCAAATCAGGCCTGAGCATGTGCAGCAATTGCAGGCCCTGCTGAATATGCACCCAGGCCCTGTACTCGGGTTTTGCAGGACAGGTAACCGGGCCAGCCAGGTGTATCAACAAGCATTACATAACGGCCCGGCTTCTGCAGAAACGGCTGCCAAACCTGCCTGCTGCCAGTCTTCCGAACAAACAGGCTTACTGCATAAAGTTAAAAGCTGGCTAAGCCCTTAACCTTACCAACGTCTTCATTATTAGAAAATTAGAAAAACTTTCATCTCATGCAAAAAACCAATTTCGACATTGTGATTATAGGCGGCGGCTCAGCCGGTTGCGCCATTGCAGCCAGCCTGAAAAAACGCGCACCGGCACTAAGCATTGCCATCATAGAGCCTTCTGAGCAGCACTATTACCAGCCAGCCTGGACCCTGGTCGGTGCCGGTGAATTTGACGCCCAGAAAACGGTACGTCCTATGGCGTCTTGCATTCCGTCCGGTGTCACCTGGCTACAGGCTGCAGTCACCAGCTTTCAGCCGGAACAACAGCAAGTCAGCACCGACAAGCTGGGCAACATTCAATATCAGCAACTGGTGGTTGCTGCGGGCCTTAAACTCAACTGGGCAGGGATTAAAGGCTTGCCAGAAACGCTGGGCCAGCATGGCGTGACCTCTAACTACCGTTTCGACCTGGCGCCTTACACCTGGCAGTTAGTGCAACAATTGCAATCCGGTAAAGCCTTGTTTACCCAGCCACCCATGCCAATCAAATGTGCGGGCGCACCACAAAAAGCCTTGTATCTCTCCTGTGCCGAGTGGCTGGGCAAGGGACGCCTGGGCAATATCAAAGCGTCGTTCTACAGCAGTACGCCTGCGCTGTTTGGCGTCAAGGAGTACGTGGAGCCGCTGATGCAATATATCCGCCGCTATCAGGTAGATTTGCATTTGAACAGCACATTAGTCGAAGTGGATGGCCCCGGTAAAACAGCCTGGTTTAATGTGAAAGATGCCGACGGCAATATCAACCGTGTCAGCGAGTCGTTTGACCTATTGCATGTAGTACCGCCACAAGTTGCGCCAGACTTTATCAAGCAAAGCCCGTTAGCCAATGCCGATGGCTGGGTGGAAGTCGATCAACACAGCTTGCAGCATGTGCGTTACCCGGAGATTTTCGGCGTCGGTGATTGTACCAATACACCGAATGCAAAAACGGCTGCCGCTGCGCGCAAGCAAGTGGTGATTGCGGCCGAGAACTTGCTGGCCGCCCGCGCAGGCCTCGCCCTGCCTTCACGTTATGATGGTTATGGCTCCTGCCCGCTCACCGTAGAAAAAGGCAAAATCATCCTGGCCGAGTTTGGTTATGGTGGCAAAATCGTGCCGACCTTTCCCTGGGACTCGACCAAGCCTCGCCGCAGTGCCTGGTGGCTAAAAAAATATATATTGCCTTCTCTGTACTGGCACCTGATGCTCAAAGGCCGTGAGTGGCTGGCACGTTGCAGCGCTTGTGGTTAAGCTTCTACTTGCCTGCCATAAAAGCCTGCAACCATTGCAAGGTGAGCGCCACGCCAAAGCCGTTCACCTCGCTGGCCACAGCGCCCAAGCCCTCTTTGTGCGCATAAGACGATAAATCGACGTGGCACCAGTCCACGTCACCCTCGATAAACTTACCTAAAAAGCGAGCTGCCAGGATATGGTCAGCATCGCTATCCATGGTGCACTGCTTGATATCAGCGATGTCGCTATCGAGCTCGCTGTCATAGTCCTCAGCGTAAGGGAAAGCCACGACGCGCTCACCACTCACCGCACCCGCTTCCATCATCTGGTTTGCCAAGGCCTGGCGATTAGCCACAATGCCGCTCATGCGAGAACCCAGCGCCGTTTGCATACTGCCGGTCAGTGTAGCGTAATCTACCATCACATCTGGTTTGTCACGACTCGCCAAGGTCAAGGTATCAGCCAGCACCATACGACCTTCGGCATCCGTATGTACGATTTCGATGCTCATGCCATTCAGGGCGGTGATCACATCATTCTGCTTGTAAGCGTTAGGGCCAATATGGTTTTGTGCCAGTGCCAGCCAGCAATCCACATTGATGGGCAACGCTTGCGCACTGATGGCCTGCAACACACCCACCGCCACTGCGCTGCCGTTCATATCCTGGTGCATGCCCTGCATATATTTGGCTGACTTTAAATTATGGCCGCCAGTATCAAAACAAATGCCCTTCCCAACCAGTGCCAGCGTTTTTTCAGCTTGCGGATGGCGGTAAGATAGTTTGACGATGGCGGCATCTTGCGGCTCAGAGCCTTGTGCCACGGCGACAAATGCACCTGCGCCCAGTTGGCGCAGTACCTCGGTGTCCCACTCGGCATATTGCCAGCCTTTTTCGCTGGCCATGGTCTGCAGACATTGCCGGTACAAGGCTGGCGTCAGCATATTGGGCGGCGTCATGGTCAGTGCACGGCAAACGGTATTGCCAGCCACCAATGCCGTAACTTCATCAGTCCAGGCAATATCGGCAACACCAAACACGCCGATTTCACGCAGTTTCTGGCTGGCAGATTTTTGTTTCAGCACGGGCAAGGCTTGTGCATTCACCAGGGTGACATAAGCTGCCAATCTGGCGAGTGAGGCCGCATGTTTCTTAGAAAGTATTGCCAGGGCAATACGTGCCGGATGCTCGCTGAGTAAAGGTTTGATGGCCGTACGCAACAATGTAGTCACGCCGAATGCGGATGCCGTAGCCTCCACCTGGCACAGGCTGACCAGTGTGCCATCAACCAACTCCAGCGTGACGGGTTTATCTTTTAAATCGGCTGCGGTGAGGCCAGCACGCTGCAATTTAAGCGCCAGCGCATCCGCAAATGGCAATGACGAAAAAAACTTTTCTTCAAACACGACCAATATATGCTTGGCATAAGCTGATAATAAGGTTGAACTGACTTCAGAAGTTTGGGACCACTCGATGCGCATATCTTTAGAAAACACTCTTATATAAAACATTAAATAAACGTAGCAAATACCTGTAGTTAGGCATGATTCATTCATGCAAAACTTGACCAAAAGCGCCAAAAAAGAGACACTTACAGTTGATAGCTAGGTTGCTGAGGCTCATCACCTAAATTCAGCAACGTGTTACCATAAAAGCAGTGTCCAATTTCGGAATCCCTTCTTGGTAATCAACACTTTCCTCAGCGCTAGGCATGGCCAGGTGCGGGATACTAGGTGCTAGATTATACGCATAGCGACTAAAAACTCGGAGAATCCTCACGCATGGCAACGCATTCGCAAGCACACCTCAATGAAACCGACGCACAAGAAACGCAAGAATGGCTAGAAGCCCTCAGTGCCGTCATTGAGAATGAAGGGCCAGAACGCGCCCACTTCCTGCTGGAAGCAATGATTGATCAGGCCCGCCGTTCCGGCGGCCATTTGCCTTATAAGGCAACCACCTCTTACGTCAATACCATCCCCACCCACTTGCAGGGCAAACTGCAAGGTGACCCGGAGATGGAACGCCGTGTACGCGCCCTGATTCGCTGGAATGCGATCATGACCGTGTTGCGTGCCAACGAGAAATCGCCAGGGATTGGCGGCCATATTGCCAGCTTCCAGTCAGCAGCAACGCTATACGATGTAGGTTTTAACCACTTTTTCCGCGCTGCCAATGAAAGTTTTGGCGGCGACTGTATTTACTTCCAGGGCCACTCCTCACCGGGTGTGTATGCGCGCGCTTTCCTTGAGGGCCGTATCTCTGAAGAGCAAATGGACAACTTCCGCCAGGAAACGGGTGGCAATGGCCTGTCCAGCTACCCTCACCCTTGGTTGATGCCTGATTTCTGGCAGTTCCCAACCGTATCTATGGGCCTGGGCCCATTGGCTGGTATTTACCAAGCACGTTTCCTCAAATACCTGCATAACCGCGGCATCGCCGATACGGCTGACCGTAAGGTATGGGTATTCTGCGGTGATGGCGAGATGGACGAGCCAGAATCACAAGGCGCGATTTCACTGGCTGCACGCGAAGGCCTGGATAACCTGATTTTTGTCATTAACTGTAACTTGCAACGCCTGGATGGTCCAGTGCGCGGCAACGGCAAAATTATCCAAGAACTCGAATCCAACTTCCGCGGTGCAGGCTGGAACGCGATCAAGGTCATCTGGGGCTCCTACTGGGATCCACTGCTGGCCATGGATAAAGACGGTATTCTGCGCAAACGTATGGAAGAATGCGTGGACGGCGAGTACCAGAACTTCAAGCAAAAAGGTGGCGCGTACACACGTGAGCACTTCTTTGGCAAATATCCTGAGCTGCGTGAAATGGTCGCGGCCATGTCAGATGCTGATATCTGGCGCCTGAACCGTGGCGGCCACGATCCACACAAAGTATTTGCAGCTTACCAGTCTGCAGTGAACCACAAGGGTCAACCTACCGTTATCTTGGCTAAAACCGTTAAAGGCTATGGCATGGGTGAAGCTGGTGAAGGCCAGAACACCACGCACCAGCAAAAAAGCATGGATATCGCTTCACTGAAAGCGTTCCGTGACCGCTTTGACTTGCCATTGACTGACGAGCAAGTAGAAAATCTGTCTTACTACCGTCCGACCGAAGACAGCCCGGAAATCAAATACATGATGGAACGCCGCTCTGCTTTGGGTGGCTTTGTGCCTAGCCGTCGCCGTAAAGGTAACGAGCTGACCGTGCCTGAACTATCTGCATTTGAAAACATGCTCGGTGCGACCGGTGAGCGTGAAATTTCAACCACCATGGCATTCGTACGTATCCTGTCTACGCTGGTACGTGACAAGCAAGTGGGCAAATACGTGGTGCCTATCGTGCCAGACGAAGCGCGTACCTTCGGTATGGAAGGCATGTTCCGTCAATTGGGTATTTACTCTTCTGTCGGCCAACTGTACGAGCCACAAGATTCTGACCAGGTGATGTTCTATAAAGAATCTCAAAGTGGCCAGATTCTGGAAGAAGGCATTAACGAGGCTGGCTCTTTTGCCAGCTGGCTGGCCGCCGCGACGTCTTATAGCGTCACCGGCACGCAAATGATTCCGTTCTATATCTACTACTCCATGTTTGGTTTCCAGCGCATCGGCGACTTTGCCTGGGCCGCCGGTGACAGCCGCGCACGCGGCTTCTTGCTGGGTGCCACCGCAGGCCGTACCACGCTGAACGGTGAAGGTTTGCAACACGAAGATGGCCATAGCCACCTGATGTCTGCGACGATTCCTAACTGCGTGTCTTACGACCCGACCTTCGCTTACGAACTGGCCGTGATCATTCAGGAAGGGATGCGCCGCATGGTGCAAAATCAGGAAGATGTGTATTACTACATCACCCTGATGAACGAAAACTATACCCACCCTGCCATGCCGGAAGGCAGTGCCGAGGGCATCCTCAAAGGCATGTATAGCTTCAGCAAGTCCAAAGCCAAAGGTCCTAAGGTTCAGTTAATGGGTTCCGGCGTGATTTTGCGTGAAGTGATTGCGGCCGCTGAATTACTGGAAAAAGACTGGGGCGTGTCTGCTGACGTGTGGAGCGTGACCAGCTTTACCGAGTTGCGCCGCGATGGTATTGATGCCGAGCGTCACAACCTGCTGAACCCGGAAGCCAAGCCTAAGTTAAGCTACGTTGCTCAAGCCTTGGCAAAAGCTGAAGGTCCAGTGATTGCGTCCACTGACTATATGCGTTCGTTTGCTGACCAGATCCACAACTATGTCCCTAATCGCTTTGTCGCACTGGGCACCGATGGTTATGGCCGTTCAGATTCTCGCGAAGCACTACGCAGCTTCTTTGAAGTTGACCGCTACTACGTGGTACTCGCCGCACTGAAAGCGTTGGCGGATGACGGCAAGCTGCCAGCAAGCAAAGCGACCGAAGCGATCAAAAAATATAATATCGACATTACTCGTGCCAACCCGGCCACGATCTAAGGTCACGACATAAGGAAAGTATAGAATATGTCTATCAAAGAAGTACTGGTGCCGGATATCGGCAACTTTGACAGCGTCGACGTAATTGAAGTCCTGGTCAGCGTGGGTGACACCGTGGCCAAAGAAGACTCGCTGATTACCGTAGAGTCTGACAAAGCCTCCATGGACATCCCTTCTTCATTGGCTGGGGTGGTCAAAGAGATTCATATCAACGTTGGCGACAAAACCAAGCAAGGCGCTCTGATTCTAACGCTGGATACCACTGCCGAAGCAGCACCCGCTGAGAAAGTCGCCCCGCAACCAACAGCCACGCCAGTCGTGGCAACGGTCAAGGTTGATGAAAAAACAGTGGCTATTCCTGAGCCAACACGCCCGGTGGCCGAAGTGCCACAAGTGGTGCAACCGCAAGCAACCCCGAACCCGGTCGCGGCCAGCAGTGTAGCCAGCAGCGGCAAACTGGCGCATGCCAGCCCTTCTGTGCGTAAGTTTGCACGTGAGCTTGGCGTTAACTTGTCACTGGTCAAAGCCAACGGCCCGAAAAACCGCATTCTACAAGCGGATGTACAAGCCTACGTTAAAGGCGAGCTGTCCAAGCCACGCTCTGAAAACATGGGCGTGGGTGGCGGTTTGAGCACCTTGCCAATGCCGGTGATTGATTTCAGCCAGTTTGGTAGCATAGAAAACAAGCCGCTGTCACGCATCAAGAAACTGTCTGGGGCCAACCTGCACCGTAACTGGGTCACTGCACCGCATGTGACGCAGTTCGATGAAGCTGACATTACAGACCTGGAAGACTTCCGCAAGTCCATGCTGGCCGAAGCAGAAAAACGTGGCGTAAAACTGACCTTGCTGGCTTTCCTGATGAAAGCCGTCGTCAATGCGCTGCGCACCTACCCTAACTTCAATGCCTCACTGTCTCCAGAAGGCGACAGCCTGATCCTCAAGCAGTATTACAACATCGGTTTCGCCTGCGATACGCCGGACGGCCTGGTAGTACCAGTGGTGCGCGATGTGAACCAGAAAGACGTGATGGATATCGCACGCGACCTGGCTGACCTGTCTGCCAAAGCACGCGAACGCAAGCTGAAAGTAGAAGAAATGCAAGGCGGCTGCTTTACCATTTCCAGCCTGGGCGGTATCGGCGGCACCATGTTCACGCCTATCATCAATTGCCCTGAAGTGGCGATTTTAGGCGTCTCGCGTGCGGCCATGCAGCCTGTCTACAACAAAGACACCGGCGGCTTTGACCCGCGTCTGATCATGCCATTATCGCTGTCATACGATCACCGCGTGATCGACGGTGCAGACGGTGCAAGATTCACCAGCCACCTGCGAGTGATGCTGAGTGATGTGAGACGTTTGTTACTCTAAGCTGCAATATCAAACAAAGGGCGCTGATGGCGCCCTTTGTTTTTCATATCAGCTGTTCGTGCTGCATAAAGTCACCGGATTCGATTAGTCGCTTATTGTGCAGAGGCCATTGATACAGGTAAATCCACACCTGTTCCAATACGTGACCATCTACGGCCAGTATCTGCGTGTGAAGCCGTTGATACTCCGCAGGCTGCCTATGTCGGACACTACACTCCTCATAATTATCCAGCACAGCCAGTGTGCTTTGTGCATCATGCAAGCGGTAAACCTCCCCATAGACGCGGTCATCAGCACAGTCAGAGGCAATCACACCAGGGTAATAGCTGATCTGGTACATCAGGCCTTGAAACCAGCCTCCAGTGACGAATTCAGCATGCGTAGAAAGATAAGCAGCCATTGCGTTTGCGTTACCTTGGCGCAAGGTGCCATAGACAAATAACAAATCGCCAAATAACAAATCAAGCATGGTGATTAAAACAATGTGAGTTGCGGGCTGTTTGACGACTGCCGCCAGGCATCCGGCACCTTAAACAAATCGGTACGGAAGCCCAACCTTTCGCCTGACATACCCAGCTTCTGGCAACTGAGTTTGAAACGATGTGCCAGCAAATCGGCAAACACGCCTTCGCCACGCATACGCTGACCAAAGCCGCTTTGGTAGGTTTTGCCGCCACGGCTTTGCTTCACAAGACTCATGACATGGCTGGCTTTGAGCGGAAAATACTGTTGCAACCATTGCTCAAACAAATCGCTTAACTCATGCGGCAAGCGCAGAAATACATAACCTGCTTTTCTGGCACCCGCTTGATGTGCTTGCTGCAGAATTTGTTCCATATCGCAATCGGTCAACGCCGGAATCACTGGTGCCACCATGACACCCGTCGGAATGCCTGCCTCGCTCAAACGGCGCAGGGTTTCAAAGCGGCGTTCAGGCGCTGCCGCCCGTGGTTCCAGTCGGCGCGCAATTTGTCTATCTAACGTCGTGATGCTCAAGTAGATACTGGCCAAACCTTTGGCAGCCATGGGGGAGATTAAATCAATATCCCGCTCGACCAGCGATGATTTAGTCACCAGACTGAACGGGTGATTCGCCTCAGCCAGCACTTGAATGATCTTTCGCGTCAACTGATATTCACGCTCAATCGGCTGGTAGCTATCCGTATTCATGCCGAGTGCGATGGGCGCACATTGATACTTGGCATGCGCCAGCTCTTTTTTGAGCAATTCGGCGGCATCCGCTTTCATCAGTAAGCGCGATTCGAAGTCCAGCCCGGGGGATAAGCCTAAATAGGCATGCGTAGGACGCGCGTAGCAATAGATACAGCCGTGCTCACAGCCGCGGTAATGGTTGAGGGTGCGGTCAAAAGGCAAATCAGGCGACTGGATGTAGTTGATGACTGTTTTCGCCGCATCCAGCATAACTTCGGTACGCAAGGCCGGGGCGTCTTCATCCAAGCTACCCCAGCCATCATCAATGGCTTGCCGCGTGTGTGGGTCAAAGCGGCTGACCTGGTTGCTGTGTGCCGCCCGCCCCTTATAGATCAAGGGCTTTTCCACCTGATCAGGTGGAAAAGCGTCAGGACTTACTTCCGTTCCGATATCCATTGACATGCCAGCGCACTCCAGTACGGCAGCGATTGCAGGGCCAGCATGGACACCCATAATTGCGCATCCAGATTGCTAAAGCCACGTGCATACAACATGGCTGCGCCCGCCATAATCAGAGATACCAGAATCAACAGTTCTTCTTTAATCGGATCTATAAGTTGCCAGTTGCTGAGCTTGGCTTTGGTTTTGTTGGTCACCACAAACACCCCAGCCTTGTGCGTCAGGCCGTTGATAATGCCTCTGGCAATCGCGTGTGACAAGCCCAGGCTAGCCAGTGAAGCGCCAAAAATATCCATCCAGCTGCAATGCATGGTTTTGCGATACAGCACAGGCCCCAGAATTGCCTTGATCGCCAGGAAACACAGGATAGGCACAATCATGACCACCACAGGCAGGCTAAAGTATTTAGGAAACGCCAGCATGGCAATGGTCCAGCCGATAGAACCAATGGTGAATACCAGTTGCAAGGCCTCACCAAACCAGCCAAACCAGCCGGTGAGAAAGTGATAACGCTGACTGAAATTCAGCAATGACTTGCCCAGCAATTTAGGCATATGGTGCTTAAGAATCTGCATGGCACCAAACGCCCAGCGGTTACGTTGTGATTTAAGCGCCTTGAAGTTGGCTGGTGTCAGGCCACGACCAAAAGTTTCATCAATGTAGCGCAGCTCCATATTGTTCTCGAGCAAGCGCAAACCAAGTTCAGTATCCTCACAAATACACCATTCTGACCAGCCACCCAGTGTTTGCAGTGATTCACGGCGAATCAAAGTCATGGTGCCGTGTTGAATCAAGGCATTACGTTCATGCCTATGGTGCATGCCGATACGGAAAAAACCTTCAAACTCCCAGTTACACATGCGGTGGAAAAAGTGATTTTCCCATTCGCGGTGTGCTTGTGGCGCTTGTACCACAGCCACTTGTGATTCCTGGAAGTGTGGCACCAGATCAGACAGCCAGTCCGGGGTCACTACGTAGTCGGCATCCACCACGCCTACCACTTTTGCATCAGGGTGCGTTTTATCCAGGGCAAAATTCAATGCCCCGGCTTTAAAGCCAGGCCAGGAAGGCAGATGGTAGAAATGGAAGTTATCCGGCATGGTCGCCATATATGTTTCCAGCGGCTTCCACTTGGCTTCATCTTTGGTATTGTTATCCACCACAATCACTTCATAGTGCGTGTAATTCAGGTGACGCAGGCTATCAATGGTGGCAATCACCATCTCCGGTGGTTCGTTGTAGCAGGCCAGGTGGATAGACACAAACAGTTCCTGGTCGGCAGGCACGGCTTGCGCGCGCTTAAACAGGCGACGCCAGGCTGGTTTAAACATCACCTCACTGAACTCGGCGGCATAAATCATCAGCACCATAGAGGTCAATGCAATGCCCAGGATCAGGCCAATCAGCACCACGAAATCACGCAGGGTGTAGTAATAATCGCCAGGCAAGTTCCAGGCAATGGTGAGGGTGGTAATACATGCCTGGAACAACACGGCCATCGACAACACACCGCCTATGCCCCAGTGTTTGAAACGCCAGGCAATTAACATGAGTGGAATAAAGGCCAGCAAGCTAGACCAGGTCGCTTTCGCAATCCAGCGCGTATTTGGCGGTACGGCACCTTGCAGCGAATACTTCTGGTGACGGTCGGCGTTATACATGCCCCAATACGCGCCAGCCCAACCTTCCAGTGCCACTTTCCAGGGTTGGTCAAACGCTTCCATCAGGTAAAAATCAAGGTCTTCAATTGAATTGCGCGCCAGAAACTCGCGAATAAAACGCGCCTGATTGACTTCACTGGCAACAGAGGCGCCAATAGCCGGGCCGCGGCTAGGCCAGCCCACTTCGGTAATCACAATTTTTTTACGCGGGTAAGCCTGCATGAGCTGGTTGTAACGCTCGATGGTGTATTGCACGGCTTTTTCTACTGGCACCCCTTCGTGGTATGGCAGCAAATGCACGGCGATATAATCTACATGCTTGACCAACTCAGGATGCTTGAGCCAAACGTGCCATGGTTCAGCCGTTGAAACCGGCACATTGCTGTGCTCCCTGACAAAATCCAGGTAACCCATCAGCGACTGCACTGGCAAATCATTACGCAGCAAGGCTTCGTTACCCACAATCACGCGATCGATATTGCTGTAGTTCTCCAGCTTTTCCAGCAAGGCAGAGATCTCGCGGGTGTTTTTCTGGTTATCGGTATCAATCCAGGCACCTGCAATCACGTTCATATTGCGTCTGGCGGCCAGCGGCACAACCTCATTTAAATCCAACGACGAATACATGCGGATATGACGCGTGTGCTTGTGCATCAAATCCAGATCTTCTGCCAACTCGGCCGTGCTTGGGTGCTGCCCATCAAGCGGGCTTTGATTGCCACGGTAGCCTGAATAAGCAAACCCATTGACTGCTGGTTTCACATTGATCAGCGGCAATGCACGGTTGGCCAAGGCCCACAGCCCGAAATGCAACGCCGAAAACAGGATGGCAAACACCAACCCGGGTACCAGTTTTTTAAACCAAGAAACGATCACTTCTCACTCTTTCCATCATGTCTGATGTATTTATTTAAACTTTTATTGGCTGAGCTGCACACTTCTGGCCGGCAACAAAAACAGCGCCAGACCACATGTGGCACACCACCACCAGGCAATCACATTGCCAGGTTCCGTCATGGCCACCGCAATCGCCATATTGGCCGCAATCACCACCATCACCGTTGTCAGCCAAATGCCCACTATAGGCAAAGGTGCCTGCACGCTAGCACGCAAAGGCGTTGTGATGATAGAAATAGCGATCATCACCAATGGCAAGCCGACCAGAATCAGCGGAAAATCAAGATAACGCCCATTGATCGCCAGACCGGCACTGGTCAGCAAAAATGCCAGCGCCAGCAAACGCAATAATGATTGCTCGATGCAAGGCTTGATCCCCAAACCGAGCCATTGCCGCAATTGCATCAGCACTAATGTCCAGCCCAGTAATACCAGGCCACCTAACATGGCATACTCGGCGCTATTGCGTGCGGCCAGCTGCACATAGCCCACCTGCAAATAAGCATGCAAGCCAACCACACCGCCAGTAAACGCCAGCAACAGCATTTGGTTTACAGGCACGCGCTTGTATTGTCCCCAGGCAACGGCTGCTACGGCAAGTACCAACGCCAGCAGGTAAGGTTTAAAGCCATCGGCGCGCTCTGCTACAGGGCCTTGCAGATTAAATTTAGGCTGTAAATCCGTATCCAGCACGCCCCAATAACCGCCAACTGTGCCTTCAAGCTCGCGCTTCCATGGCTGATCAACCGCTTCAATCACGTTGTACTGCCAATGATTGACGTGCGCCGCTTGTAAAAACTCACGCATATAGCGCGCCTGATTAATCGCACTCGGCTTGGACCAGAAGCGCTGACGCCCTTGTGATGGCCAGCCAGTCTCGCCAATCAAAATCGGCTTTTTAAACACAGTGCCCAAGTGACCCATGACAGACGCCGTATGCGCAACCGCCTGTTCAATCGCCACTGGCTTGTCTTCCCAATAAGGCAAAATATGCACGGTCACAAAGTCGACATCCTGCTCCAGCGTGGGATGCTTGAGCCAAAACTCCCAGACGTCCGCATAAGTCACAGGAGCCTTGGTGTTGGCTTTGGCCCATTGCAGATACTCATGCATCTTCGGCTCGGTTTGTTCACCGCGCAGCAACACTTCATTACCAACCACCAGGCCACGCACGGTATCAGGGTATTGGTTAGCCTGTTGCACTGCCAATTGCAATTCAGATTGATTCAGCGCATCCACCCAGCCAATCCAAACTCCAAGAATGACCTTCATGCCCAATTTTTGCGCCGCTTTTGGCACGTAATCCAGTCCCTGGCCAACCGAATAAGTACGCACACAGCGTGTGACTTTAGACAATGCCTGCAAGTCTTGCTCAATCTGCAGAGGATCAACAAAGCTGTCTTTAATCGTCGGGTTCATGCCCGGTTTGTAGTACGGCGCATAAGAAACGCATTGTAATGGCAACGCCTCTGCGGCCACCTCTACCAGCGCTTGCGGCTGTTGCAGGCGCCAGAGGTAAAAGATCGACCCGATCAGGAACAGGGTCAGCCAGACAATCGGTGAAATTCGAGATAACAAACGCTGCAACATGATCCCCTGAAACGGAATTCCTTAAAAAATAGCTTGCATTCTCTCACAAATAGTACCGGGATGCGTCCTACAAACCCTGATAAAACCTCAGAAATATTCCAAAAGAGACTTGGTAAATTAGGCAATTGGACTTATGATGAAACGTATTCAAAAGTCGCGTTAAAAACATCGGCTTTTAAAGAATTTCACGCCAAAATAATCATCTCAGAAGTCATATGAACGTTAAATCCTGCTTGACCACACTCGTGTTGCTCTCATCCTTTTCTGTGCCAGCATTTGCGGCGCCTGTTGCCAGCCTGGACTACAGCGGCGAATATCTCTGCAAAGGCAACAACGTCACCGTCGGTGACTATGAAGTAACCATTTATTTGAAAAAGAATCGACGCAACAGCACGTCGCAAGTGTCCGTATATGATCTGGCAACCCACACCGAAAACAAGCAAAGCTATACCGGACAAGCCATTACACGTGGCAAACAACTAGCCATGACGTTTAAACTGTCTGATGCCAAATATGCCGAGTTCTCCACTGGCATGGGCCAATTCACCAAAGTTGGCAAAAATGGCTGGACCTTCAAAAACGATTATTACGAACCAGATGACACAGGCGGCAACTACGGCCATGAAACCTGCACCATGAAACCGGCGCCAGTCGCCCACCCTGCGAGCGGTGCAACTAGCAGACATTAGGATGTGTAGACAGCCTGAAAGTGATCTTGTTCTTTTGGTGATAAAATAGCAAAACTAATCGGAATATAAGGTTTTCATGAGTCAAATGGTTGAAATATTGGTGCCGGATATCGGCAATTTTGACAGCGTCGATGTCATCGAAGTGCTGGTGGCCGTGGGTGACACCATCGCCAAAGAGGATTCACTGATCACGGTAGAATCTGATAAAGCTTCCATGGACATCCCCTCTTCACACGCGGGTGTCGTTAAAGAACTCAAAGTTGCAGTCGGTGACAAGGTCGCCAAAGGCAGCCTGATTTTAGTGGTAGAAAGTGCCCAGGCCGCGACAGCTGAATCGAAGCCTGCAGCCGTGGAGGCAACTGCCGCCCCAGTAGCACAAACAAGCGCACCTGTTGCACCCGCTCCAGCCGCAGCAACAGGCAACAATGACGTAAGCTGTCAGGTCATGGTGCTCGGTTCAGGCCCAGGCGGCTATACCGCCGCTTTCCGTGCGGCGGACTTGGGCTTGAAAGTCGTGCTGGTTGAGCGCTATCCAACCCTGGGCGGTGTGTGCCTGAACGTTGGCTGCATCCCATCCAAAGCCCTGTTGCATACTGCAAAAGTGATTACCGAAGCCGAAGAAACCGAACATCACGGCCTGAGTTTCGGCCAACCGAACATCGACCTAGACAAACTGCGTAACTGGAAAGCCAACGACGTGGTCGGCAAGCTCACTGGCGGCCTGGCACAAATGGCTAAAATGCGTGGTGTGACCGTCGTCAGTGGCGTTGGTCAATTCACCAGCCCTCACCAGATTGCGGTGACCGCGGCTGACGGCAAAGTCACTGTGGTTGGCTTTGAAAACGCGATTATCGCGGCCGGTTCACAAGCGACTAAATTCCCTGGCGCGCCAGAAGACGAACGCATTATGGATTCGACAGGTGCACTCGCATTGGCTGATATCCCAAAACGCATGCTGGTGATTGGCGGCGGCATTATCGGCCTGGAAATGGGCACGGTGTATGACGCACTAGGCAGCAAGGTCAGTGTGGTCGAATTTATGGACGGCCTGATTCCTGGTGCAGACCGTGATCTGGTGCGCCCATTGCAAAAGCGCATGGAAAAACGTTTCGAAAGCATTTTAGTCTCGACTAAAGTGTCTAAACTGGAAGCCAAAGCAGACGGCATTTATGTCGATTTTGAAGGCGCCAATGCGCCAAAAGAAACACAGAAATACGACCGCGTGCTGGTTTCCATTGGCCGCCGTCCAAACGGTAAGAACATCGGTGCAGAAAGTGCCGGTGTGATTGTAGATGAGCGTGGCTTTATTGCCGTCGACAAACAAATGCGCACCAATGTGCCTCACATTTTTGCCATTGGCGACATTGTCGGCCAACCCATGCTGGCGCACAAAGCGACGCATGAAGCCAAAGTGGCTGCTGAAGTGATCGCCGGCCATAAAGTTGAATTTGTTGCCAGCGTGATTCCATCCGTCGCTTACACCGACCCTGAAATCGCCTGGGTGGGCTTAACCGAAACAGAAGCCAAGGCCAAAGGCATTGAGATCGAAAAAGCCAGCTTCCCATGGGCAGCCAGTGGTCGTGCGTTATCGATTGCGCGTACCGAAGGTGCCACCAAGCTCATTTTTGATAAAGATACACATCGCGTTATTGGCGCAGGCATTGTCGGCATCAACGCCGGTGAATTGCTGGCTGAAGCTGTACTGGCGATTGAAATGGGCGCGGACGCGCATGACCTGGGCCTGACCATTCACGCCCACCCTACGTTGTCTGAAACTGTTTGCTTTGCCGCAGAGCTTAAAGAAGGCACCATTACCGATATGTTGCCGCCGAAAAAGCGTTAATTCATAAAAAATTACATTCCTTACAACATTCATAACTCTTCCCTTATAATCCGATAGCGCCTGCTTGCAGGCGCTAATCAATAACAACAAAAGGGAAGACAATGAAACTGCATCACGCACTTTTAGTGATGGCCAGCAGCCTTACGTTCACTGGTTGCGCCTCAATTACCAAAGACTCCAATCAACCGATTCGTGTTGAAACCTACAATAAGCAAGACCAAATCGTAGAAGACGTTAAATGTACTGCCAAAAATGAACGTGGCGAGTGGTCTACCAAAACGCCTGGCAGCCTGGTTGTGCATCGCTCGGGCCAGAACCTGGAAGTAAAATGTCAAAAAGACAACGCAGAATCCGGTTTCGCGGTTTTGGTTTCCAGGGCGAATGGTGGCATGTGGGGCAATATTTTATTCGGCGGTGGCATAGGCGCGATTGTCGATCACAACAAAGGCACCGCTTATAGCTATCCTGACTGGGTCAAGGTCATTCTGGGTGATAGCTTGGTCTTTGATCGCAAAAACAATGAAGAGAACAAGATCATGACTGGTCAAGCTGCCAGTGGCGATGTTCTGAAAAAAATTCAGGAAGATAAAACCAAGGAAGAAGAAGCTGCAAAAAAAGCACTTGAAGCGCAAAAAGCAGCGCAACAATAAGTGCATGCGTATCAAAACAAAAAGCCCGCAATTGNNCAATTGCGGGCTTTTTGTTTGAGTCACTCCATGATTACTGGCAAGGAATCTCTTTTAATACACTATCCGGAAAATGCGAGCGGGATTTCTGCAAACTGGCGAACTGTTGTGGTGACACTTGCTGTAGCTTGATGACCGCCTGCCCGCCATTGCGCGTCGCCTTAATCAATAGTTTAACGCCCTTATTTTTCAGGTCGGCCATGAGTTTGTCTGCCAGTTTTTCATCACGGAATACGCCAAATGAGATGGCGTTACGCCATTTAGGATCGTCTTGCACAATAAAGAAATCTTCAACGCCCAGTTTGCGCAATTCATCAGCTTTGGTTTGTGCAGCTTCTGCGGTGGCCAAAGGTGGCTTGTAAATCCAGTAGCGCACGCTCTCCTGGCCGCTGCTGGTCATATTGGTTTGCGTTTTAATATTAATCTGCTGTGCCAAGCTGGCAGCTTCAGTCACGCGCGCCATATTAAAGCCGCTCCACTCGTAACACGCAGTCTGGACTGCAGCATGTGTTTCCGCTGGCTTGACCGGAGGAATTTTGTCGGCAGGCAGCTTCTCTGCAGGCTTGGTTTCAGAAGGCCTGGCTTCAGAGGACTTAGTATCGACAGGTTTTGCCTCAGCGACTTTGGCTTCTGGCGCTTTGATGTCTGCTTTGGATAAATTAGACGCCATGACCGGTGAGGTGTTTGCTGCAACCACCTCAGGCTGTAAAACAGGCTCAGGAGTAGATGCCACCGCCACCGTACGCTTGGGATAAGACGCCAATGCTTGTGCACTGAGTAATTTTATCTGTTCTGGATGTATCTCAGGCTTAAGGCTGCTGACTGCCGACAGCGATGCGTCGTGCTTAAAATAAGCAAACACCGCCACGTTGGCTAACAGCAATATCCAGAATAGTCTTTTCATTATTGTGCGCTTTTCATTCGTCTGTATTTTTAGCCAGGCAGGCCAACCCCTTTAAAACCAGATTATCCACAATAATCACCTGCGCTGACAATGTGCCCGGCAAATATTGATGTAATAACTGCGCATCGCCGCCAGTGAGTACCAATAAAGGCACTGAATCGACCAAAGCTAACATGCGCTCAAACTGTGCAGAGACTGAAGCTGACAGTGCCTGCACGCAACCCAGCCACATTGCCTGCAGGCTTTCTTGTGCAAAGCCTGGCAGCGCATCATGTTCAAGGGGATAAGCATAATCCAGCTGCGCCGCCCCTTGCTGCATACTCTGCCACATCAAACGCAAACCTGGTTGTATGGTACCACCAGCAAACCTGGCCCCAGCCTTATTCACCACTAGCGCATCGATTGTCATCGCTGTCCCCGCAGTAACGATCAGAGTTGGCCGACCAAACTGCTGCCAAACAGCGAGCATACTGCACCAGCGATCACTACCCAGTTGCGAAGGCTGCTCATACCCATTTTGCACACCCAGCGCAGAAGCCTGTGATTGCACCAGATGCAATTTATCACCAAGTGCAGGTAAGCGTTGCAACCAATCTGACCCAGCCACATTACTCAGCCAGACCTGCTCGGCCTGCTCAATCGCCTGCAACAACCGTTGGGCCTCCACATCCGCCTGCAACCACTGTTCATGCTCTAATGCATGCACCTGCCATACAGTGGATGCATGCGATGCATCCTCCGGACACCAGGCCCATTTGGTGCGCGTATTGCCTGCGTCAATCAATAACTTCGCGTTCAATAATTTCACGCTGCACTCCGCACACTGATTTCACCGGCATTAAAACGTTGTTGGCCAGTCGCGGTTTCTACCAGCAAACTGCCTTCTTCGGCTACCCCCAGCACTTGGCCAGGAATCGTCTGGCCATTGGCCAGCAACAAATTGACCGGCTGCTGATGAAACGCATGATATGTTGTCCACTCGCGTTGAAAATAGGCAAACCCTTGTTCAGCAAACTGGTTTAAGTGTATGGCAAGCTGGCTGAGACAACGTCCCAGCAATAGATTCGGGTCCAATGCCTGTGCAGATAACGCATTCAGACCTAACACCGGCTGATCAATATTCAGCCTCATCTCAGGCGCGATCTCCAGGTTCAGGCCAATACCAATCACTGCTGCGCTTGGGCCTTCCATATCGCCTTGCAGCTCAATCAGAATACCGCCCAACTTGTGCCATTGTCCCTGATGCTGTACCAGCAAATCATTCGGCCATTTTAGCTGCACATCCGTCAGGCCAAATGAGTGCAAGGCGCGCACCAGCGCCAGACCAACCACCAGGCTAAGGCCAGACAAGCCGGCGGCACCACACTGAAAGCGCCACAACAGCGAAAAAGTCAGACTGCCACCCAACTGTGATAACCAGGTACGGCCACGGCGCCCACGCCCGGCGGTCTGGATATGGGCAGCGACGCAAGTGGCGTGCGCGATCCCCCGTGCGCTTTCCTGCATTAAATAACGATTGGTTGAATCCACCTGTGCCAGCACCTGCACATGAAACCACGGCGCATATTCGCCGCAGGCCTGCACGATGGCATCCACATCCAGCAAAGTCACCGCCTTCGGCAGGCGATAGCCACGCCCACGCACGGAGAATACGGTAATGCCCAATGCTTCTACTGATTGAATCGCGTTATAAACAGTCGCCCGCGTCACGCCAAAACGTTGCGCAAGCGTCTCGCCAGAATGAAACTTGCCATCGGCCAGTACGGCCAATATCGGGAATGCCAGTTTGTTCATCGAATGACTGTTTTAAGTGCATCAAGGGCTTTAATCATAGCCCGCAGTGTAGCATATCCGCCTTGTGCCGCTGGTCGATTAAGGCTTGAAATACAGTGCATTAAGCGTTTTGGGGCACAGCACGAAGCGTGTAAAATAGACATACTTTAGAAACTTCAAGAACCGCCATGTCGACAGAAAAAGAACCGATTCCAGCCGCCTCCAACTTTATCCGTGCCGTGATTGATAAAGACCTCGCAGAAAACAAATACGCGAGCAAAAAATGGGCTGGCTCGCCAGGTGACGCCGCACACCAAGCCAGTGGCCAGGTAGACTTCGCTAAAATCCGCACCCGCTTTCCACCCGAGCCTAACGGTTATCTGCACATTGGTCATGCCAAATCGATCTTTTTAAACTTTGGCCTGGCACGTGATTACAACGGCGTTTGCCACTTGCGCTTTGACGATACCAACCCTGAGAAAGAAAGCCAGGAGTATGTGGACAGCATCTCTGACATGGTGCAATGGCTGGGCTTTGGCTGGGACAATGCCACGCCTAATGGCAACAAAGAAACGAATTTGTACTTTGCGTCAGATTATTTCAACGTGATGTACCAAGCGGCTGAAGCGCTGATTCAGCATGGCCACGCCTATGTGGATGAACAAAGCGCCGAGGATATGCGTATTAACCGTGGCACCCTGACCGAGCCTGGTAAAGATTCGCCGTTCCGCAACCGTAGCGTTGAAGACAACCTGCGTATTTTCCGCGAAATGCGCGATGGCAAACATGCCGATGGCAGCATGATTTTACGCGCCAAAATTGATATGGCCTCGCCTAACATCAATATGCGCGACCCGGCCATTTACCGTATCCGCCGTGCGCATCATCACAATACGGGCGACCAATGGTGCATCTACCCAATGTACACCTTCGCGCACCCAATTGAAGATGCGCTGGAGCAAATCACCCACTCCATCTGTACGCTGGAATTTGAAGACCAACGCCCATTCTACGACTGGCTGATGGCACGCCTGGTCGAAGCAAACCTGCTGGCCAACCCGGTGCCTTACCAGTATGAGTTTGCGCGTTTAAACCTGACTTATGTGGTGCTCTCCAAACGTAAACTGATTCAACTGGTGGAAGAAAAACATGTATCAGGCTGGGATGACCCACGCCTGCCCACCCTGGCCGGTGCGCGTCGTCGCGGCTACACGCCAGAAGGCTTTAAGCTGTTTACTGATCGTATCGGCGTCTCCAAGGCTGACTCCTGGATTGATTACAGCATCCTTGAAGACTGCATGCGCGAAGTGCTCAACGAATCTGCACCACGCAAAATCGGCGTACTCGACCCAATCAAACTGGTCATCGACAATTATCCCGAAAATCAGGAAGAAGACTGCTACGCACCTAACCATCCACAGAAACCGGATTTGGGTAAACGCGTGGTCAAACTTTCCAAAGAGCTGTGGATTGAACGCGAAGACTTTATGGAAGAGCCAAGCAAAGGCTACTTCCGTCTGTTCCCGGGCAACATGGTGCGCCTGCGCTATGGCTACGTGGTCAAATGCATCAGCTGTGAAAAAGATGCCGCAGGCAACGTCACTACCGTGCATTGCGAATACCTGCCAGACACCAAATCTGGCACACCGGGTTCAGACAGCGTCAAAGTCAAAGGCAACATCCACTGGGTAAGTGCAGCGCACGCTTATACCGCTGAAATTCGCCTGTATGACCGCCTGTTTAAAGACGCGCATCCGGGTAGCGGCGATAAAGACTTTTTGGATGATATCAACCCGAACTCAGTGACAACGATTACTGCACAATTGGAACAGGGTGCGCAAGACGCGCGTGCAGGGGATATTTACCAGTTTGAACGTCACGGCTATTTTGTCGCTGACCGCAAAGACAGTATTGCTGGCAAACCGGTATTTAACAGAACAGTAACGCTAAAAGATAACTGGCAGAAGTAAGCGTTGTGATGCAATCAGTAGACTTATCAAAAGCATTTCGACTGTTAAATCACGGCCCGACCACCCTGATTACCTCAGCCCATGCTGGCCAAACCAACATTATGGCAGCAGCCTGGGTGTGTGCCTTGGACTTTAATCCGGCAAAAGTCACAGTGGTGATTGATCGCAACACCTACACGCGCGAACTGATGGAAGCCGAAGGTACTTTTGCCATTAACCTGCCTTGCGTACAACAGATTGAAATGGTCAAAAAAGTCGGCGCGATCAGTGGCCGCGATTTGCCTGGCACGGACAAGTTTGCCGAATATGGCATAGCAACTTTTGCTGCAAAGGAAATCAGCGCCCCGCTAGTACAAGGCTGTGTCGGCTGGCTGGAATGCAAAATCATCTCTGAGCCACACAATCAGAATACTTACGATTTATTTATCGCCGAAGTCGTGGCGGCGCATGCCGACGAACGCGTGTTTTCTGATGGTCGCTGGCACTTTGATGGCCATGATGCATTACGCACGGTGCACCATATTGCCGGTGGCGTATTTTTTGCCACAGGCCAGCAATGTTAGCGCTGTAATCTCATCACCCCACCTTAAAAAAGCCCTGCCTTGTTTGCAGGGCTTTTTCATTTTCAGACAATTCCTACAAGCAGAAAATAAACTTACCTGCCATGAAGGTGTCAGGTTTAACAGAGCTTTTTAATGTGTAAGCGTGTGACATAAGCACGGCTCAGGCAGCAAACACCGCTGTCAATCTGACTATCGCACCTTCGCATACTGTCTTTGGCAAGTAAGCCAGTGGCGTCCTTGTCTACCCTACCTTCATAAGCAGTCAGGTAACTATGCGCGCAAAACTTGAACAAAAAACAGATCAGTTATATGTACTCCTTATCAGTGTCCACGGCCTGATCAGGGGCGAAGCACTTGAACTTGGTGTCGATGCCGATACCGGCGGCCAGTGTACTTATGTGCTGGATTTAGCCAAAGCGCTGGCTGAACACCCTGAAGTGGGCAAAGTCGATTTGATGACACGCCTGATTGAAGACCCACAGGTATCGCCAGGCTATGCGCAGGCTGAAGAAAAACTGAGTGATCATGCCCGCATTATTCGTTTCCCATGTGGCCCCAAGCGCTATATGCGCAAGGAGACCTTGTGGCCGCACCTGGACCAGATGGTGGATCGCTGCCTGCATTATTTGCGCCAGCAAGGTCGCTTGCCGGACGTGATTCACTCGCATTATGCCGATGCCGGATACGTCGGCCGCCAGCTCTCCATGTTGCTGGGTATCCCGCAAATTCACACGGGTCATTCGCTAGGTAAACCCAAACAGGAGAAATTACTCTCCAGTGGCCGCAAAGCCACCAATATTGAAAAACAGTTTAACTTTGAACGGCGCATTGCCGAAGAGGAAGCGCTGATACAACACGCCTCCATGATCGTGACCAGTACGCGCCAAGAAGTTGAACTGCAATATGGCTTGTATGCGCAACCAGACACTAAAAAATTCAGAGTTATCCCGCCAGGCACCGACACTTCGCGCTTTTCACCACCCGGCAGGCGGCCGATTGCAGACAACGTAGAGCAAAGCATCGCACGCTTTTTAGAGCATCCTAAAAAGCCGATGATTCTATGTATCTGCCGACCCGAAATGCGTAAAAACATCCAGGGCTTGATTGCGGCTTATGGCAATCACCCTGCCCTGCAAAAACGCGCCAATCTGGTACTGGTGGCTGGTAGTCGTGACAATATCCGAAATCTCGAAAAGTCTCAGGCAGCAGTACTCAATGAATTGCTGCTGGATATTGACACTTATGATTTGTGGGGCAAAGTGGCAATCCCCAAAAGTCATGCACAGGAAGAAGTGCCTGAACTTTACCGTTTGGCCGCCAAGAGCCGAGGTATGTTCATTAATGCCGCGTTTACCGAACCGTTTGGACTGACCTTGCTGGAAGCCGCCGCCTGCGGCTTGCCGGTAATTGCGCCTGACGATGGCGGGCCGCGGGATATTCTGGCAAATTGCCATCACGGTTTACTGGTGGATACACTCGATAGCGATGCCATTGGCGAAGCGTTGTTATCGGCACTGACTGACAAGCCACGCTGGCGAAAATGGGCCAAAAGCGGCGTGATCAATGTCAAACGCCATTACACCTGGGCCGGCCACGTCAACAAGTACGTTAAAGAAGTCCGCGCTTTATTGCGTAAACAACGTAAAAACCTGCGCAAACAACAGATCGCGTTGCACAGCGGCAAATCTGCGATTCCATTGGCGCAGCATGCGTTTATCACCGATATCGATAATACTTTGCTTGGTCAGCGTGACGGACAGGAGGCCTTGGTGGAATGGTTAATCGACAATGTCGGCTATACTATTTTTGGCATCGCCACCGGTCGCCCGCTAGAGAGTGCTATTGATATATTGCGCAAAAATCGCATCCCGATTCCCGATGTGCTGATCACCTCGGTCGGCTCCGAAATTCACTATGGTATACGCCGTATTCCGGACATCGGCTGGGCGAATCATATCCGCCACCTGTGGCGGCGCGACGATGTGGTCAAGGCCATGCAAGAGATTCCAGGCATACGCTTGCAAACTGCTGACAACCAGCGCGAATTCAAAATCTCTTACCTGGTGGATTCACAAACCATGCCCCAGGTAGAAAAAATCAGCCAGCATTTACATGGACGTGGCTTACATGCGCAGATCATCTATTCCCACGGTGAGTTTCTCGACCTGTTACCAATACGCGCCTCCAAAGGACACGCTATCCGCTACCTGTCATATAAATGGGGGCTGCCATTGGCCAGTTTCCTGGTCTCGGGTGACTCTGGCAATGACATCGAAATGCTGATGGGCGACACCATGGCGGTGGTGGTTGGCAATTACAGTGAAGACCTCACCCACCTCAAAGGAGTGCCGCGCATTTATTTCGCCCAGGCCCAATATGCGCATGGCATTTTAGAAGGCATGCAACATTACAAATTTGGCGTCGCCGCTAATAAAACCCCAAAACCTACGCCTGAACAAACCGCCATGGAGGATGCTTAATTATGTATGAGCAAATCTCGCACTCTTTGCTGAATGACATCCTGACACAATGTAAACAACCCAAAGGTGAAGATTGGCAGCATTTTTATACCCGGCTGGGCGCCAACTTTTATGCGATTCACTCGCTGTTTCAACACTTATATGGCCAGCGCGAAGACTTTAAAGCCCAACTGGGCAGGCTGGTAACCGTGCTAACGCAGCAATACGCGCAGCGGGCAGCGCATTTAAGAGCCAAAGATCTGGAGCGCGAAAAAAACCATGACTGGTTTATGCAACAAAAGTGGGTAGGCATGGCCATGTATTGCCAGGGCTTTGCCGGCAACCTGGCCAATATGCGCGAAAAACTACCTTACCTGCAAGAGCTAGGCATTAACCTGGTGCATATTTTGCCGATTTGTGACTGCCCAGAGCAACAGAATGATGGCGGCTACGCGGTGCGTGATTTTAGGCAAATCGACGCGCGTAACGGCAGCATGGCAGACCTCGAACAGCTAATCGCGGCGATGCAACAATCCGACATGTTGCTAACACTGGACGTGGTGGTCAACCACACCTCCGATGAGCATGCCTGGGCGAAACAGGCCAAACTAGGCGATCAGCAGTATCAGGATTATTACTATATGTACCCTGACCGTACCATTCCAGATATGTTCGAGGCCGCCATGCCCGAAGTGTTTCCTGAAAATGCGCCGGGCAGTTTTACCTTGAATCCTGACACCGGTAAATGGGTGATGACGGTGTTCAACCAATATCAATGGGACCTCAATTACAGCAACCCGGCGGTCCTGATCGAAATGGTAGACATCATTTTATTCTGGGCTAATAAGGGCGTGGATATTCTGCGCCTAGATGCAGTGGCTTTTCTGTGGAAGAAAATAGGCAGTAGCTGCCAGAATGAGCGCGAGGCACACCTGATTCTGCAATTGCTCAAGGACTGTTGCCAGGTCACCGCACCGGGGGTTATTTTTATTGCCGAAGCGATTGTGGCGCCGATAGAAATCATCAAGTATTTT
Organism: Methylophilus sp. UBA6697; assembly: GCF_002454655.1. Classification (NCBI taxonomy): domain Bacteria; kingdom Pseudomonadati; phylum Pseudomonadota; class Betaproteobacteria; order Nitrosomonadales; family Methylophilaceae; genus Methylophilus; species Methylophilus sp. UBA6697. The sequence continues at coordinate 29,929 of NZ_DKJH01000005.1, read as the reverse complement.
GGCGAAGATGCCATTAATGCCAAAGAGTGTGAGATCGCCTATAACGCCACCTTTATGGCGCTGTTGTGGGATGCGGTTGCCACCAAACAAACCGTGCTACTCACCAGAGGGGTAGAAGACTTGCCAGAGAAACTGGACCGCGCCACCTGGCTCAATTACGTGCGCTGCCACGATGATATCGGCCTGGGCTTTAGCGACCGGGCCATTATTGCCGCCGGGTTTGAGCCCGTCTCGCACCGCCGCTTCCTGGTGGATTATTACACCGGCCATTACCCGGAATCCAATGCCCGTGGCTTTGCTTTTGGCGTCAATAAAAAAACCGGCGATGCCAGAATTTCAGGCGCCCTCGCTTCACTGGCCGGGCTGGAATCCGCACTCGCCAATCAGGACCAAGCTGCGATAGACAACGCTGTCCTCACTATCGTCTTGCTGCACAACCTGATCATGTCGTTTGGTGGTATCCCGCTACTTTATTATGGCGACGCGGTCGGCACCTTGAATAATGACAGCTACCTGCAAGATGAGAACAAAATGCATGATAACCGCTGGGTACACAGGCCAACGCTGGATTGGGAGGTATTGGCGCTCAAGAATGAAGCAGGCACCGTGCAACAGCGCCTGTTCAGCCGAATCAAGCAACTCATTGCTATCCGCAAGGAAATTTCGGCGTTTGCCGACTTAAACAATCGCGAACTGATCGCACTTGATAATCCACATTTATTCGCTTTTTACCGCTATGTGCAAACCGGCATGCACCCCAAAGTCGTGGTCATTGCCAATTTTGATACTGCCGCCCAAAGCGCTCCCTTGCAGGCATTCAGGCAAAAAGGCTTGTTTAAAACCCCGGTATTGACCGAGCTGTATAGCGGTCAAACGCTGCCTACTGATAAAGACAGCATAGAAATCCCCCCCTTAACCGCTTACTGGTTATCGACTTAAATCAATTGAAAGGAATGTGAAACACAATGTCTTGGCTTACTTATTTAGGAATCGAAAATCCGACTGAAATGCTGGCTCTGGTTAAAACCCTGCTCCGTATTTTTGTCATTGTCGGCGTCGCCTATTTCCTCAATCGCCTGAGCAAACAACTGATTGTGAAGCTCAGGGATAAATTGAACGCAAGAAGCGCAGACAATATTGAAGAGATTAAACGCCTGAATACACTCAGCATGGTGCTACGTTACATCGTCACCACCGTCATTTTGGCCATTACCATCGTCGAAATCTTACATGAATTAGGCATCTCCATCGCACCCGTGCTGGCGGCAGCGGGCGTGGTCGGCCTGGCGGTCGGCTTTGGTGCGCAAAGCCTGGTCAAGGATTACTTTAATGGCTTTTTTCTGTTGCTGGAAAACCAAATCCGTAAAGATGATGTGGTCGAGATTGCCAATAAATCAGGCCTGGTGGAAGAAATTACACTCCGTTATATCAAGATGCGTGATTACGAAGGCAACGTGCATTATGTGCCCAATGGTCAGATTACCACGGTGACTAACCGCTCACGCGATTTTGCTTATGCGGTGATGGATATCCGGGTGGGCTATGACGAAAATATCGCCAAGGTGATGCAGATTATGCACGAGGTCGGTGCCAGCATTCTGCAAGATGCGCAATTACGAGATAAAGTACTGGATAAACTGGATATTGCCGGGGTCGATAACCTGGCAGAATCTGCCGTGATTATCCGCTGCCGCATGAAGGTACGGCCTTTGGAACAATGGACCATCAAGCGTGAATATTTAAAACGGATTAAAAATGCATTCGATGCGCAGCAGATTGAAATTCCGTTTCCACACCTCACTGTCTACCAGGGCCCAGCGACTGAACCGCTGGCTGCTTAATAAAAAGCGGGCACGATTGGCCTACCGTTACAGGGCCCGCTTTTTTATGGCCGCTGACCTTGCCGCTTCTGCCTGTAACGATATGCCAGCAGAATGATGATACCGGCCACATTCGGCCACCAGATATACCAGTGAGACCAGGGAATACCGTCCACTTTGAAGTCAGAGATCGGCCAGAACATTGGCGTAGCAAAGTATTGCAGGCTATGAAATGGAAAATCCAGCGTAATATGAAACGGCCAGGCCAGCATGGCGAAAGCAATATCTTTGCGCCATATTGCCACCAGACCAATCACGGCAAAGGCAATCACAAAACTATGGCCAACGGTATAGGCAGGATAAATCCAGGCGGGCGATGTAGCCAGTGCAGGCTTGCCGAAGCTGTAATTGCCTTCTATCACCCGCAATAACAACAAGGCACCGAAAGAAATCAGGTCAGGCATGGCCCCCATCAGGGCAGCGAATTTGGGGTACGTGGGTCGAGCATTCTTGCGAAAGCCAAACAGGCCATACCCCCATAAAGCGTGACTAAAGGTGTCCATGCATATCTCCGAAAAATTAAGCAGCCAGTTGGCGGATGACCTCGGCAATCTGTTCTGCCTGTGATTGCACCAGCCCCTGGTTCAAGCCTTCAACCATGACGCGGATTTTGGGTTCGGTGCCAGAAGCACGTAGTAACACGCGGCCTTCACCATTAAGGGTGGTTTCCGCCTGTTTAACAGCGGTTTGCACCGCAGCCTGGTTCAAATCCAGCTTTTGTTTGGTAGTGACATTAATCAGTACTTGCGGGTACAAGGTCAAATCTGCGCCCAGTTGTTGTAACGTTTTACCGCTTTCGCGCACCGATTGCAGCACTTGCAACGCCGCAATAATGGCATCGCCACTGGTATGTTTATCCAGCGTGAGAATATGGCCGGAATTTTCGCCACCCAGTTTCCAGTTTTTATCTTGCAATAACTCCAGCACATAACGATCGCCCACTTTAGCGCGGCCAAACGGAATCTGGTGTCTTTGCAGCGCATGCTCCAGTGCCAGGTTGGTCATGAGCGTGCCCGCCACACCGCCCTTGAGTTTACCTTTGGCATACAGGCCCATGGCGATGATATACAGCAACTGGTCGCCATCCAGCAGATTCCCGGCGCCATCTACCATCATCACACGGTCACCATCACCGTCAAAGGCGATGCCAAGGTCCGCCTGGTGCTCAACCACGGCCTTTTGCAACGCCTGCGGATGCGTGGAACCCACGCCTTCATTAATATTGAGGCCATCCGGCTGGTTGCCAATAGAAATCACATCGGCGCCTAGCTCATGGAATACCGGCGGTGCCACGTGGTAAGTCGCGCCATGCGCGCAATCTAACACGATTTTGAGGCCGCGCAAGTCGAGATGGTTAGGGAAGGTACTTTTACAGAACTCTACATAGCGGCCAGCGGCATCATCGACGCGCTTGGCCTTGCCTAATTGCGCCGACTCCATGACTTGCATGGGTTTAGCTAATTCGGCTTCAATCGCATGCTCAATATCATCTGGCAACTTGGTGCCTTGCGCAGAGAAAAACTTGATGCCGTTGTCGTAATACGGGTTATGCGAAGCTGAAATCACGATGCCGGCCTGTGCACGCAAGGCACGCGTCAGGTAAGCCACGGCAGGCGTTGGCATGGGGCCGGTAAGCAACACATCCACACCCGCGGCAGACAAGCCGGCTTCCAGTGAAGCCTCCAGCATATAGCCAGAAATACGCGTGTCTTTACCAATCAGCACCGTCGGGCGTTTACCCGCGGGCAAGTGCTCGTGGCTCGCCAGTACACGCCCAGCGGCATAGCCCAGCTTCATCACAAATTCCGGGGTGATCACGGATTCGCCCACGCGACCACGAATACCATCGGTGCCAAAATACTGTTTACTCATCGCTCTTATCCTTCTCTTGCTTGTTCTTTTGTCTGTTTGTTTACTGCAACGCTGCCACGACCTTGAGTGCTTCAACGGTCGCTTTGACATCATGCACGCGTAATAAATGCGCACCTTGCATGGCACTGATCACCGCCGCTGCCACACTGGCATGCAGGCGCGCATCCACATCATTACCAGTCATTTGTCCCAAGACTGACTTACGTGACAATCCAACCAGTAAGGGGCAATGTAGATCCAGCAACTGTGGCAAGGCTTTAGCCAATGCAATATTGTGCGCCCGAGTTTTACCAAAACCAAAGCCGGGGTCTAGCATAATGCGATCCTGCGCAATGCCCGCCGTCAGGCATGCATCTCGCTGCTCGCGTAAAAACTGTTTTACTTCAGCGACCACATCATCATAGTGTGGCTCTAGCTGCATGGTTTGCGGCATACCCTGCATATGCATAATACAGACACCGGCATGGCTATTAGCCACCGCTTCCAAGGCCCCTTTTTCCTGTAATCCACGGATGTCATTCACAATGCTGGCACCAGCGGCAATCGCGGCACGCATGACCTCCGGTTTATAGGTATCTATCGAAATAGGGACAGGGATATCACGCGCAACCAATGCTTCAATCACCGGGATCACACGTTGCAGTTCTTCTGCCAGCGGTACTGGCGTCGCATTCGGCCGCGTCGATTCGCCGCCAATATCAAGTACTGCAGCGCCCTGCTCTATCAAGTCCAGGGCATGAGCAACGGCGAAATCAATCTGGTTAAACTGGCCGCCATCTGAAAAAGAGTCTGGCGTGACATTGATAATCCCCATGACCTTGGGCGTATCCAAATCGAGGCGAAAGCGGCCACAGTGAAATTGCATGTGTGATTGATTTCCCAAAAAATAAAGGCTGGCAAATGCCAGCCTTGTTATTTTAACTGAAAGCCCGGTTGCAAAATACCCGGTTAATCAATGTTAGGTATTACTTTCAGTGTCATCGCCTTTAGCCGTTGGTTGTGGTGTCGGGTTCACCATTGGACCTGTGCCACTGCCACCGGAACTGATGGTTGGGCCATTTTTAGGCTTAGGCGCACGCACTGGCAAACCAGCCATAATGTCATTTACCTGATCTGCATCAATGGTTTCAAACTCCATCAGGGCTTTAGTCATGGCTTCAACCTTGTCGCGGTTATCTTCCAGCAATTTGCGTGCAATGCCATATTGCTCATCCAGAATGCGACGGATTTCAGCATCGACCTTTTGCTGCGTCGCTTCAGACACAGTACGGGAAGACATATTGCCCATCCATGAATCCTGCTCGCTACCGGCATACACCATGGTGCCCAAACTATCAGACATACCAAACTTGGTCACCATATCACGCGCCATTTTAGTGGCACGTTCAAAGTCGTTTGACGCGCCTGTAGACATTTGATGCATGAAAATTTCTTCGGCAATACGGCCACCAAACAGAATCGAAATATCTTCCAGCATTTTGTCTTTGTAGTTGCTGATGCGGTCGTGCTCAGGCAACTGCCAGGTCAGGCCCAAAGCCCAGCCACGCGGCATAATCGTCACTTTATGTACAGGATCTGCTTTTGGCAACAACTTGGCCACGACAGCATGGCCGGATTCATGATAAGCCGTGTTCAAACGCTCTTCTTCACGCATCACCATAGACTTGCGCTCAGGGCCCATGAAGATTTTGTCTTTGGCATCTTCAAAGTCCTGCATATCTACCGTGCGCTTGTTGCGACGCGCGGCAAATAGGGCAGCTTCATTCACCAGGTTAGCCAGGTCAGCACCACTAAAGCCTGGCGTACCACGGGCCAGAATATCCGCTCTGACATCTGGATCACTCGGCACTTTGCGCATATGGACGTTTAAGATCTGTTCGCGACCCTTGATGTCAGGCAGGCCAACCATCACCTGGCGGTCAAAACGACCTGGACGTAATAGCGCTTTATCCAGCACATCAGCACGGTTAGTCGCGGCAATCACAATCACGCCGGAATTTGCCTCAAAGCCATCCATCTCAACCAGCATCTGGTTCAGGGTTTGTTCACGTTCATCGTTACCACCACCAGTACCCGCACCACGATGGCGACCTACCGCATCGATCTCGTCAATAAACACGATACAAGGTGAGTTTTTCTTGGCGGTTTCAAACATGTCACGCACACGCGCAGCACCCACGCCGACAAACATTTCTACAAAGTCAGAACCGGAGATACTGAAGAAAGGCACTTTGGCTTCACCGGCAATCGCGCGTGCCAGCAAGGTTTTACCAGTCCCTGGCGGGCCAACCATCAATACACCACGTGGAATACGGCCGCCCAGCTTCTGGAACTTGCTAGGGTCTTTGAGGAACTCAACCAGTTCAGCAACTTCTTCTTTGGCTTCATCGCAACCAGCCACATCGGCAAAGGTAGTGCTATTGTTAGACTCGTCCAATTGACGTGCTTTGCTTTTGCCAAACGAGAATGGACCACCACCTTTGCCACCACCTTGCATCTGGCGCATAAAGAAAATCCAGACGCCAATCAGTAGCACCATCGGGAACCAGGAGACAAAAATACTCATGAGCATAGACTCATGCTCTTCCGGCTTGGCTTCAACAATCACGTTATTTTTCAGCAGATCGGACACCAGCCATGGGTCTGAAGGCGTGAAGGTATCGTAGTTTTTACCTTCATTGGTCGTCACATGCAATGAGCGACCATCAATTTGGACTTTTGCAACACGGCCATCTCTGACCTCTTGCATAAATTGTGAGTAAACCACTTGACCACTACTTCTGCCGGTGCCGGTAAATTGATTAAATACCGTCATCAGCAACAAGGCGATCGCTACCCAAATCGCGATATTTTTCAATAGATTATTCAAGGTGGTTCCTTAATTTAAAATCGAAAGGCAGGGAGGTCCCTATCTGGAACAATGGAGGCAAAACCAAACTTTTCAAGCCTTTAATGGCATTGTATACCCAATTTTTTGCTTATGCGACGAAAACTAAACGCTAAAAAGCATTGCAATTCAAGCTTTACGTTGCAAGCCCAGCAAATAAACTTCACTGCTGCGGTCACGTGAGGCTTTGGGTTTACGTGTCACTACTTTTTCAAATTGACCCCGCATTTGTTTCACAATTTCGTCAAATCCGCTGCCAATAAATACTTTGACCAGAATATTGCCGCCTGGTTTCAGCCATTGTTGACAAAAATCCAGCGCCAGTTCAGTCAGGTAGGTCGCGCCCGCCTGATCAACATCTTTCAAACCACTCATATTCGGCGCCATATCAGCAATGACCAAATCGACAGGTTTGCCATTGAGTGAAGCTTCCAACTGCTGCAGTACCTCTTCTTCACGAAAATCGCCACAAATAAACTCCACGCCAGGAATCGGATGCATGTCCAGAATATCCAGCGCAATCACGCGCCCCTGGCCTTTAATGCGCTGCACCGCCACCTGTGACCAGCTACCTGGCGTGGAACCCAGGTCCACTACCGTCATACCTGGTTTGATCAATTTGTCCTTGTCGTCGATTTCCAGCAATTTATAGGCAGCGCGTGCACGATAGCCGTCTTTTTGCGCGCGTTTCACGAACTCGTCGTTCAAGTGTTCCTGCATCCAGGCTTTACTGGTTTTAGAGGGTTTCATAGGGGGAATTCCTGCTTCATGCTAAAATGCTGATTGTTTTCAAGGAAATTTTTGCATGCAATTAAATAGCAAACAAATCGCTTATTTACGTGGCTTGGCGCACAATTTAAACCCGGTGGTCATGTTAGGCAACAATGGCCTCACTGATGCCGTGTTAAAAGAAATTGATGTCAGCCTCAATGCCCACGAACTGATTAAAGTGCAAGTAGCCGGTGATGATCGCGAATTACGCAAATCATTACTGACCGACATCGCGAATAAAACCAATGCGATTGCCGTGCACCATATTGGCAAACAGCTGGTGTTTTACCGCGCCAGCGAAACGGTGAAAGCCTCGGCCAAGATCGTGATTCCAAAGCTGTAGAATGACAGATGTAAAATCACGGCTCTAAAAAGTCATCAAATAAAAAACGCGCTAATGAAAGCGCGTTTTTTATTTGCTTCTAGCTGGATTTAATCACCAGCCAGACACCTAGCAAACATTCCACCAAGTAAGCAATGCTGGCAATGCCGTGCCAGGTTTTAAAACGGCTGGCAAACACGCTTTGCATCACATCATTCGGCAAAGCGCTTGCTTTCAATTGTGCCAGCAGCGGCTGAATGCCAAATTCACCGATCAGCACCAGTACCCACATCAGGAACACCACCCAGAACAAGCCTTGTTTGAACGCAGAGAAGCCATCATTCGCCAGGCGCTGTATCAGCAACCATAAGCCACTCGCCAAGCCAATATAGCTGACAATGCTAAACAGTTTTCCAGCCACCAGGCCTGCCAATTGGCGATCTGGAATGGTTTGGAACAAGACACTGGCGGTGATGGCCGTCATCCATAATGCGCCCACCCACGCTGTCAATAACAGCGGATTCATCCAACCTGTGAGTCCTGCTTGTTTGGCCATGGCCGTGCACTCCTAGATATAGAGTACTTCAATAATTTCGTACTCTTTGACGCCGCCTGGTGATTGTACTTCAACCACTTCGCCTTCAGACTTGCCAATCAGGCCACGCGCAATCGGTGAGCTGACAGAAATCTTGCCGTTTTTAATATCCGCTTCGTCCTCACCAACGATCTGGTAGGTTTTGGCATCACCAGAATCCAGGTCTTCAAAACGCACAGTGGCACCAAACACCACGCGGCCTTCCGCGTTCAACATGGTTGGATCAATCACTTGCAAGTTAGATAACTTGGCTTCCAGCTCGGAGATACGGCCTTCGATAAAGCTTTGACGCTCTTTGGCAGATTCGTATTCAGCATTCTCAGACAAGTCACCCTGTGCACGCGCTTCAGCAATCGCCTGAATGATATTAGGGCGATCTACCGCACGCAAACGTTGTAATTCTTCTTTGAGCAATTCTGCACCAAGCACGGTCACAGGAATTTGATGTACTGCCATGTTGAAATACCTTCAAAAAATAAGTATAAAAAAAATAAACCACACCCGAAAGAGCGTGGCTTATTTCAAATATCAATTACGTCTATGCAATTGAACTTAAGTGTAAGTTAAGCCAGGCGTTTGTGCAAGTCCTGCACTGAGTAGACATTCATGTCCTTGCTTTGCGCCATGCCGATACAAGCGGCACGTGCACCAGCCAGGGTCGTGTAATACGTGACCTTGTTTTGCAGCGCGCTGCGACGAATCTCGTAAGAATCCGTAATGGCTTTCTTATCCTCAGTCACATTGACAATCAAACTGATCTCATCGTTCTTGATCATGTCGACAATATGCGGGCGACCTTCGGCCACTTTGTTCACAGGAGACACGTCCAGACCTTGCTGTGACAAGGCACGTGCGGTGCCTTTAGTCGCCACCAGCGTAAAGCCAAGTTTGACCAGATCTTTGGCAATGTCGATCACTTTTGCGTGGTCTTCGTTGCGCACACTGATGAACGCCTTGCCGCCAGTAGGCATTTTCACAGAAGCACCCAGTTGCGACTTCACAAATGCTTCAGCAAACGTCGTGCCTACGCCCATGACTTCGCCAGTCGACTTCATTTCCGGCCCCAGAATAGTATCTACACCCGGGAACTTGATGAAGGGGAACACGGCTTCTTTCACTGAGTAATAAGGTGGCACCACTTCTTTGGTGACACCTTGTGATTTCAGTGATTGACCTGCCATGCAACGCGCGGCAATCTTCGCCAGTTGCAAGCCACAGGCTTTGGATACGAACGGCACTGTGCGCGATGCACGCGGGTTGACTTCCAGCACGTAGACCACTTCACCTTGTTCGGTATTTTGCACCGCAAACTGCACGTTCATCAGGCCTTTAACGCCCAAGGCTTTGGCCATTTGTACGGTTTGTTTGCGCAGCTCATCCTGCAGGCTGTCGCTCAGGCTATAAGGTGGCAATGAACAGGCGGAGTCACCAGAGTGCACACCGGCTTGTTCCACGTGCTGCATGATACCGCCGATCAACACGTCTTCGCCGTCGCTCAACGCATCAACGTCGACTTCAATCGCGTCATTGAGGAAACGATCCAGCAAGACCGGAGATTCGTTAGAGACTTTTACCGCCTCACGCATATAGCGCTCGAGCTGGCTTTGCTCATGCACGATTTCCATGGCGCGACCGCCCAATACGTAAGAAGGACGCACCACCAATGGGTAACCAATCTCCGTCGCCAGGCGAATCGCCTCTTCTGGCGCACGCGCAGTACGGTTAGGTGGCTGCTTCAGGTTGAGTTTATGCAACATTTGCTGGAAACGCTCACGGTCTTCCGCACGGTCAATCGCGTCTGGCGTGGTACCGATGATAGGCACACCGGCTTTTTCCAGGTCACGTGCCAATTTCAATGGCGTTTGGCCACCGTATTGCACAATCACACCGACCGGTTTTTCAATATTGACGATCTCGAGTACATCTTCCAGGGTCACTGGCTCGAAGTACAAGCGGTCAGACGTATCGTAATCAGTAGAAACTGTCTCCGGGTTACAGTTCACCATAATGGTTTCATAACCATCTTCGCGCATGGCGAAGGCCGCATGTACGCAGCAATAATCAAACTCAATACCCTGGCCAATCCGGTTAGGACCACCACCCAATACCATGATCTTTTTGTTATTGGTTGGCTGTGATTCGCACTCTTCTTCATAAGTGGAATACATATACGCAGTGTTGGTCGCAAACTCTGCCGCACAGGTATCCACGCGTTTGTACACTGGGCGCACATTCAGTGCCTGACGGAACGCACGCACCGCGTGCTGATCCGTGTTCAGCAATTTAGCCAAGCGGCGGTCAGAGAAGCCTTTACGCTTCAGGCTAAACAGCGTTTCCTTGTTCAAATCTGCCAATGACTTCACCGACAGCGACAGTTCCAGCTTGATGATTTCTTCAATCTGTACCAGGAACCAGCGGTCGATTTTTGTGATATCGAAAATCTCGGCAACACTCATGCCCAGGCGGAAAGCATCTGCCACATACCAGATACGCTCAGGGCCAGGCTCACCCATTTCCTTCACGATACGGTCTTTGTCATCGGTGACAGAATCCAGGCCGTCGACGCCCACTTCCAGGCCACGCAGGGCTTTCTGGAAAGATTCCTGGAAGCTACGGCCCATGGCCATGACTTCACCTACAGACTTCATCTGTGTGGTCAGGCGACTATCGGCCTGCGGGAATTTCTCGAACGCGAAACGTGGCACTTTGGTCACCACATAGTCAATCGACGGCTCAAACGAAGCTGGTGTTTGACCACCCGTAATTTCGTTGCGCAATTCGTCCAGGGTAAAACCTACGGCCAGCTTGGCTGCCACTTTGGCAATTGGGAAACCAGTGGCTTTAGATGCCAGCGCAGATGAACGCGACACACGCGGGTTCATCTCAATCACGATCATGCGGCCATCATCAGGGTTGATAGCGAACTGCACGTTAGAACCGCCGGTATCAACGCCAATTTCACGCAGCACCGCCAATGAGGCGTTACGCATGATCTGGTATTCTTTGTCGCTCAGCGTTTGTGCTGGCGCCACCGTGATACTGTCGCCAGTATGCACACCCATCGGGTCCAGGTTTTCAATCGAACAGATGATGATGCAGTTGTCCGCTTTGTCGCGCACTACTTCCATCTCGTATTCTTTCCAACCCAGCAGTGACTCTTCAATCAGCAATTCGTTGGTAGGTGACGCATCCAGGCCGCGTTCGCAAATGGCGATAAACTCTTCGCGGTTATAAGCAATACCGCCGCCGCTGCCACCCATGGTGAATGAAGGGCGGATAATCGCAGGATAACCAATCGTTGCCTGCACTTGCAGTGCCTCTTCCAGGCTATGCGCAATCGCAGAGCGTGCAGAACCCAGACCGATTTTGGTCATGGCTTCTTTAAATTTCTGGCGATCTTCGGCTTTATCAATCGCTTCTTTAGATGCGCCAATCAGCTCGACATTGAATTTCTGCAATACGCCATGCTTGTCCAGATCCAGCGCACAGTTCAGCGCAGTCTGGCCGCCCATGGTAGGCAGCAATGCATCCGGACGTTCTTTTTCAATGATCTTTTCCACCATCTGCCAGGTAATTGGCTCGATGTAGGTCGCATCCGCCATTTCCGGGTCGGTCATGATGGTCGCCGGGTTAGAGTTCACCAAAATAACGCGGTAACCTTCTTCACGCAAAGCCTTACAGGCTTGCGCACCTGAATAGTCGAACTCACAGGCCTGCCCAATGACAATGGGACCGGCACCGATAATCAGAATACTTTTAATGTCAGTTCTTTTTGCCATTAGATGGACTTTCTTTCTTGCATTAACTGGATAAAGCGGTCAAACAACACGCTCATTTCTTGCGGACCCGGGCTGGCTTCAGGGTGACCCTGGAAGCTGAATGCTGGTTTGTCCGTACGCGCAATGCCTTGCAGACTGCCATCAAACAAAGACACATGTGTCACTTTGACATTGGCTGGCAAGGTCGCAGGGTCGGCGGCAAAACCATGGTTCTGGCTGGTGATATACACACGCTTGCTGTCCACATCCTGCACTGGATGGTTAGCGCCGTGGTGACCAAATTTCATCTTCAGGGTTTTAGCGCCGCTAGCCAAAGCCAGCAACTGGTGACCCAGGCAAATACCAAACGTTGGGATACCAGTATCAACCAGTGTTTTAATCGCGCTAATCGCGTAATCACATGGCTCTGGGTCGCCGGGGCCGTTAGACAGGAAAATACCATCAGGCTGATAAGCCAAGGCTTGCTCTGCTGTCGCCTGTGCTGGCAACACCGTGACCTTACAGCCACGCGAGACCAGCATGCGCAGAATGTTGCGTTTCACACCGTAGTCAAACGCGACCACGTGGAATTGTGACTCAGCCTTTTTGCTGAAGCCTGCGCCTAATTGCCACTCGGCCTCAGTAAACTCGTAAGGCTGGGTACAGCTCACCACTTTGGCCAGGTCCATGCCAGCCAGGCCAGGGAAGCCATTCGCCAAGGCCAGTGCCTGCGCTTCATCGACAGACTCACCAGCCATAATACAGCCAGCCTGAGCGCCTTTTTCACGCAGAATACGGGTCAGTTTGCGGGTATCGATATCAGCAAGTGCCACCACATTGTTGGCCTTGAGATAATCAGAGAGATTTTGTTCACTGCGGAAATTGCTTTCCAATAAGGGCAAGTCACGAATAATCAGACCCGCAGCATAGACTTTGCCTGACTCGACATCTTCACTATTGGTACCGTAGTTACCAATGTGCGGATAAGTCAGTGTCACAATTTGTTCGGTATAGGAAGGATCGGTAAGAATTTCCTGATAACCGGTGATGGAAGTGTTAAACACCACCTCACCGACCGTATGACCGGAAGCGCCAATGCTAATGCCCTTAAAAACAGTTCCATCTGCTAAGACTAAAATCGCTGGAATTGTTTTTGACACCTTTAGCTCCTTAAGTTTGATACGAAACACATCGTTTAGAGGGTTCATCGCATCGCCAGAAACCGGGTTCAAGCTGCGGTGAATAGATGTGCAAAACGGGAAAAGCTTGTTGGACTCTTCCCGTTCAGAATTAAAGCATTATAGCGCAAATCGACTGCCCACTCAAGGGCAACTCGCAGGCAATACTGCTTTGGTGACTCAAACCAGGCAGGCCTTAGCTGCCTGCTAAAAATCAGCTTTTATCAAACCCCAGCACATCGCGCATATCAAACAAACCCTGTGGTTTATCGGCCAGAAACTTGGCCGCACGTAATGCACCCTGGGCAAAGGTAGCACGGCTAGATGCTTTGTGTGTTAACTCGACACGCTCACCCACGCCTGCCAACACCACAGTGTGATCACCGACCACATCGCCACCGCGCAAGGTCGCAAAGCCTATCGTGCCTGCCTCGCGCTCACCGGTCACGCCTTCACGTGCATATACTGCGCAATCCTTTAAGGCTTTATCAATGCCTTTGGCTGCAGCTTCACCCAGACGCAGCGCAGTACCAGAAGGCGCATCCACCTTGTGGCGGTGATGCATTTCCACCACTTCAATATCGTAGCCTTCATTGAGCACGCGTGCCGCTTGCTCAACCAGGTTAATCAACAAGGTCACACCGACACTCATATTAGGCGCAAACACTACGCCAACGTTTTTGGCAGCTGCCTCAATACTGGCTTTTTCAGCTTCATTAAAGCCGGTGGTGCCAATGACTAATTTCACATTTGCCTGCTGGCAAGCTTGCAGATACTGCATGCTGGCTTCCGGACGCGTGAAATCTACCAACACATCCGCACCCTGCAATGCAGCAGCGATATCAGCACTGATTTTGACGCCTGTTTGCTTACCAAATTGTTCACCGGCATCGCGCCCAATCATCGGGCTCTCGGCACGATCCAACGCAGCATGCAACTGCAAACCACTATCCGAAAAAACACCTTCCAGTAAGGCATGCCCCATACGGCCGGACACACCAGCAATCACAACGTTCAACATCACTCGCTCAATCATTCTTTAATAATTTAGGATTAAAACCCGATTTGTTCCAGCACGCCATCCAAGTGCTCTGAACTACCTTCAGGCGCAGTCACCTGCTGTTTGGCGGCAGGCACATCTGCACCGCTGGCAGCGCTTTCACGCACAATCAACCAGCGGTTGTTAGTGGTATCCAGCTTCAACTCCAGACGCTTGACCATCTCGTCGCTAAACGACTTCGAAGCATATTTCTGCGTGAAGGTCGCAATAGCAGTATCCCCATCACGACTCACATTCACATCTGCGAGTTCCAGGCTGATTTTGCCTTGCTGTGGCGACAAGCGCTTTTTACGTTGCGCTTCCCAGGCAGCACGGCTAGGCAAACCCTCTGGCACAAAAGCCGGTGAATAAGCCGCAAAGTAGGCGCTGGCATTCTTGCTACGCCAGGCCTGCGCCCACGATTGAATAGCAGCATCCACACTGGTTTCAACCGTAGCCGCACTACTGGATACGGCACCCGCATCAGTAGCAACGGATGCACTGGTTTTTGCTGACTCCGTCGCCGCAATCACAGCACCGGCAGCAGCCTCTGTGCGCTCACGCGTAATTAACCAGCGCTTTTGTGCAGGCGCATAGCGCAACTCCAGCGTTTTGTTTAATTCATCCTTATAAGCTCTGGCAGCATATTTTTGCTCAAATTGTACGGTGGCTGTCGAACCATCACGTTGCACCTGCGTATTATTCAGCACCAGTGTAATGTTACCTGCCGCAGACAAACGCTGCTTGCGCTGTGCTTCCCAGGCTTTTTTGGATGGCAAACCTTCCGGGACGAAATCAGGCGCATAGGCCGCCAGATAGTTTTTAACATCCTTGGTCCGCCAGGCTTGCGCCCAAGCAGCCACGGCCTGATTAATATCAGCATCCCCAGCTGGCGCCTCTTGCGTTGCTACTGGCGCTGGTTCAACCACTTTAGCGGCGGCAGACTTAGCCTGCGCCGGCTTCTCTTCCGCAGCAGCCAATGTGGCCGCCGTGGCCGCAGCTTGCGCGACCGGTTTTACAATCGGCTTGCTCACAGGCGGCGGTGGCAATTCCGGCTCTGGTTCAGGCTCTGGCAACTGCTCCGCCACAAACGTGGGTGACGCCTCGGCAGCACGATCTGCTTTAGGTGCAACCCCTTTTTCGGTCACCTGATGCGCTTCAGCATCTGTTGCGGGCGCATTGGCTTCAGCCATATTGCCTTTGACCATTTCCTGCTCGGTCGGCACCACTGGCGCCACATACTCACCCTCAGGAATATAGGGAATCACTTCATCATCTTCAACGGCTGCCACGGCAGCAGTTTTGGCAGCTGGTACAGCCTGCTGCGCTGGTTTGACAGCCGTTGCGGCAGCTTTTTTAGTCTCCGCAGGCTTCACAGCCGCGGCAGCAACGGTCGCCGCAGCCACCACAGGCGCAGTAATACTCCTGCTGGCTGCTGGCGCGGCTTTGACTGCTGGTGGCAAGACAGCCTCAGGCTCTGCAGTCACTGCTTCTTGCTTAAACACTGGCGGCGGCTCTACAGTATCTGCAATCTGCGCAGCCATTTCTTTTTCATTAACAGGATGCGCCTTGGCCTCAGTCACCTGATTGGCTGCCGCATATTCACCTTCAGGAATGTAGGGAACGACTTCCTCTTCCGCAGCAACTACTTTGCTACTTGCCGTGTCAGCTTGCGCTTTGTTGGCCTTAGCCTCTGTCGCAGCAACTGCAGCGGTAGCGGTAGCGGTAGCGGCCGCAGCTTCTGTGGTTTTATCAGCAGCGACCTCTTCTGCTTTCCAGAATTTCAGCTTATCCGTCCAGGCCTGCTCTTTTTCAGCCTCGACTTTTTTCTGTGGTGCTTCTGCAATAGTTTTAATATCAGGATTCTCTGCCGACGGAATCACGTCACCACGCACAGAAACCAGGCTATCCTTGTCAAAGTCGAGAATCACTCTGCGTTTCTCAACGACGGCGCCCTGTTTACGCAGCTCATAAAAATAATCCCAGCGGTTATCACGGAAACTATCTACAATCAGCGGAGTCCCCATAATGTAGCGCACTTGCGAACGTGTCATGCCTGGACGCAGTTGCAATAGCATTTTGGAAGTGACAACATTACCTTGCTGCACTTCCATCTTGAATGGCTTGACTGAAGGAAGTTTGGCACCGCACCCACTCTCCAGAGATGCGACAGCCAACACAAATAAGATAGAATTACGCATTGGATTCACTTTATAATCGGTATTATTGAGAATAATCATTAATATACCACGTAGTTTCGCCAATCAAGTATGGCAGGCGACTTAAGGCGTGACAAAACTTAACGACAGACAACACCAATGGACAAAACCTATGCATGATCCCAAAGAACTTAAAAATGCAGGCCTCAAAGCGACGCTACCGCGTCTGAAAATTCTGGAGCTGTTTGAAAATAGCGAGCAGCGCCACCTGTCTGCCGAGGACATTTACAAAATCATGATTACCAATGGTGAAGACGTGGGTCTGGCAACGGTTTACCGCGTTTTGACCCAGTTTGAGCAAGCGGGGCTGCTGGTACGCCACCACTTTGAAAGTGGCAAAGCCGTGTTTGAAATGAATGAAGGCAGCCATCACGACCATATTGTTTGCGTGAAATGTGGCCGCGTTGAAGAGTTTTACGACGAAGAAATCGAAAAAAGACAAAAAGCAGCAGCAGAACAGTATGGCTTCAGCATGCAAGACCACTCACTGACCATTTATGGCCTGTGCAAAAAACAACCTTGCACTGAATAATCACCACTATCATGGGTTGATGCTCTTCGGCGAGCATTGGCCCATCGCACCTCTGCTTGCCTGAACTCACCCCTACACCAGCACATTACGCTACCGGATTTGCGCCTGTCGCTAGCCCCGATGCGCGTATTCTGATTCTGGGCACCCTGCCTGGCATCGCGTCACTCAAACAGCAACAATATTACGCACATCCGCAAAATGCTTTCTGGCGCATATTGGAACGACTATTCGATATCCCGGCAGATGCGCCTTACCACATGCGCTGCCAATCTGCACAAGATCATGGACTAGCGATTTGGGACGTTTGCCATGCAGCACAACGCACAGGCAGCCTGGACAGTAACATTCAGGGGCACAGCATTATTGCCAACGACATCAACGGACTATTAAAGACCTGTCCACACATCGCGCTGATTGCCTGTAATGGCCAAGCTGCTGCACAATTGTTCAAAAAACACATTCGTCTTGCACGCGCAATCAATACTGTACTGCTGCCCTCAACCAGCCCTGCCAATGCGAGATTACGGTTTGAGGAAAAACTGGCGCAATGGCAGGTGCTGAAACAACACCAAGAAGCGCAATAGATCAAAAAAAAACGACCTGACATGTCAGGCCGCGCTGTTAACAATCGCTATTTATCTGGCGAACACTTTATTGGTGACTATGGCGACTGCCCCAAGCACAATCGAAATCACGCCCATGAACAGATTGCCCTTGTCACCACAGACGATGCAGTGCACCCCGCCCGGTGTAATCATCAACCCACCAATAACAATCACCCAGGCCCAAGCTACTAATCCTACCCATCTATACATATGAATCTCCTCAGCATTTAATGTGAACAAAGCAGCGAATCGCAGTGACGGTATTGAAAACAATAATTAATATAATTTAACAATAGGTGAAGAGATTAAAGCACGATTCCAGACAGCAATCAACGCCAAGCCATAGGAGAGGGAAAATAAACATCAGGAGAAATAAACCGGCGACTTGCAAATACATCTGCAAGCGCTATAGCCACACACCATGTGCGACCATGCATTGAAGCGATCAGGCCAGATTAGCCTGTAACATTTCCCGCGCATGATCGCGCGTGGTTTCGGTGATCTGCAAGCCGCCCAGCATGCGGGCAACCTCTTCTACACGCTCATGTGCATCCAGCGTGCGAATCCTGCTCAAGGTCGTGCCCTGCTGCTCTGACTTGCTGACTTGCCAATGCTGTTGCGCCTGCGCAGCCACTTGCGCCAAATGGGTAATCACCAGTACCTGCCTGTGCTGACCCAACTGACTCAGCAGCTTGCCAACCACCTCAGCCACGCCGCCGCCGATACCGACATCGACCTCATCAAAAATCATGCATGGCACAGTGCCCAATGAGGCCGTGGTCACCTGCAAGGCCAGGCTGATACGCGACAACTCACCACCGGAAGCGACCTTATTGAGTGGACGCGGCTCCACCCCGGCATGACCGGCGACCAGAAATTCAACCTGCTCCAGACCATGTGCCGCAGGTTCTCCTGGGGTTAAAGCAACAGCAAACTGGCCACCTTTTAATGATAAGGCCTGCATTTGTTCGCTAATGGTTTTTGCCAGCTTGTTCGCCGCTTGCTGCCTGATAGATGACAGCTGCGCAGCCTGCGTTTGATAGCTTTGCCAGGCGGCTTGCACCTGCTTTGCCAAGGCACCATCATCCGCAAAGCTTTCCAGCTCAGCCATGCGGCCCAGTTGCGCGGCCAATAAATCTGGCAACTCATCTGGTTTAACGCGGAATTTACGCGCAGCACCATGAATCGCCTGTATGCGCGACTCCACTTCGGCCAGGCGCGCCGGATCCAGTTCACTTTTCTGCAAGTAACGATTCAAGGCACGGCTGGCTTCTTCCAACTGCACCACGGCAGAATCGAGCGTTTCTAGCATAGGCTGCAAACCGATATCAATCGCCTGCAGCTCCGCCAGTCTGGCTTGCGCTTGCGACAGTAAATCCAGCGCATTCACTTCATCGCCTTCGCTCATCATCTGCAAACTGGCTTCCATGCCACTGAGCAGGCTGGCACCATTGCTCAGCCGGGCATGCTCTTGCTGCAACGTTGCCCATTCTTCAATGGCAAACCCCAACTGTTTGAGTTCACGCGTGCTATCGCGCAACACAGCCAGTTCATCGGCAAACTGGCCGGCATTTTTTTCATACGCCAATTGTTGCTGATGCAGCTGCGACCACTCTTTATACAGTGTGCCAACTTGCTTGGCTAATGGCGCGGCTTGCGCATAAGCATCCAGAATCTCGCGCTGGGTAGCGACTTTCAGTAAGGAGTGGTGCGCATTCTGGCTATAGATATCAATCAGGGTTTCGCCAATGTCACGCAATTGGCCAACGGTGGCCGACGCACCATTGATAAACGCACGGCTACGGCCATCGGCATAAATGACACGGCGTAAAATCAGCTCATCGTCGACATCGATTTCTTGCGCTTGCAGCCACTCGCGCGCTGGCAGATTATTGCGGATATCGAAGGTGGTGGAAATTTCGGCCTTTTCGCAGCCTTTGCGCGTCACATCGCCTTCATTACGTGCGCCCAAGCTCAAAGACAAAGCATCAATCAGAATTGATTTCCCTGCCCCGGTCTCGCCGGTGAGCGCGGTATATCCCGCTGAGAACTCTAGTTCCAGCGTATCAACAATCACAAAATCTCGGATAGAAAGGGCTTGTAGCATGGGCTTTTTGTACGGGCCTGATTAGCCCCAGTTTAATTTGTTACGCAACATATCAAAATAACAATAATCTTTGGGATGTACCAGTTGAATTTCTTGTGGCGCACGTTCAATGCGCACATGATCTCCCACCATCAGCGGATATTGTCCCTGCCCATCGTAACTGATTTGGGCATCGGCGGCATTCACTACAATGACCTCAATCACGCTATACGCTGGCACTGTAATTGGCCGGTAACTAAGCGTATGCGGGCTGATAGGCACAATCGAAATCGCTTCCAGATCCGGATGCATAATCGGGCCACCCGCAGACAAACCATATGCCGTGGTGCCCGTTGGGGTGGTGAGAATCAGGCCATCAGACCGCTGACGCGAGACAAATTGTCCATCCACATGTACTTCCAGCTCAATCAGACGGAAAGCGCTTTTAATCACCACATCATTCAAAGCAACGGTGTGTTCTATGGCCTGCCCGGCACGTGTCACCACTGATTGCAGCAACATGCGAGACTCCAGCTGACACTCTCCTTGCAGGATTTTATCAATTTCGACCAGCATGTGATCGGTTTGCAAGTCGGTCAAAAAACCGAGGCGGCCACGATTAATACCGATGAGTGGCACACCAGTATCGCGCAAGGCACGGCCCACACTCAGCATGGTGCCATCGCCGCCCATCACAACCACCAGGTCAGCCTTGCTGCCTATATCATCCAGGCTAGCCAGTTCAAAACCTTCATCATCCACAAATTGTGCCGTGCGCTCTTCAATACAAACATGCAAGCCCTGAGACAGCAAGTGATGCGCCAAACGGGTCAAATCACTTTGCATGTGCTGCAAGGCGATGGCATCCATGTATTTTCCAACAATGGCAACGGAACGGAATGTAGATTGCATGGCCGCATTAAAGCATAGAAGCCCACAACTGAAAAGCGCAAGGGGCTGTTATCCTGAGCGTAAATGGTGCAAAATTTGAAACACAGCAACAAGGTGGTTAAAAGTGGATAAACGCGCGCAAATTTTGCTAAAAACGCTGGTGGAACATTACATCAGTGAGGGGCAGCCTATCGGCTCCCGTACCCTGCTTCAACATTCAGGCCTCGACGTCAGTCCGGCGACCATCCGCAACGTGATGAGTGACCTCGAACAATTAGGCTTTATTACCAGTCCGCATACTTCGGCTGGCAGGGTGCCCACTAAAAAAGGCTACCGCCTGTTTGTCGATTCGCTGATGACGGTGCAACCACTGGACCAGCGCGCCATGACGCAACTGAAAAGCGGCTTATCCTCGCCTAACCAGCAAGCGCTGATCAACAGTGCCGCCGATATGCTGTCGCAACTGACCCAGTTTGCCGGCTTGGTGATGATCCCGAAACGCACACGTAACGTGTTGAAGCACCTGGAATTTCTGCACTTAAACGATAAGAAAATCCTGGTGATTCTGGTGACTGAAGATGGCCAGGTACAAAACCGTATTTTGCTCACCGACAAAGCCTTTAGTGCCAGCGAGCTCACCGCCGCCAGCAATTACTTTAACAGCTATTGCCGCGGGCTTTCGCTCGAAGAAGTACAAGCCAAGCTCAAACAAGAACTGCAGCAAATGCAGGTGGATATTAACCGCCTGATGTCCGCCGCACTCGAGGCCGCCAGCCAGCCTGAATCCTCAGAGCAAGAAACCGTGGTCATTGCCGGGGAACGCAATTTACTGCAAGTGGATGAGTTATCCACCAACGTCGGCAGCCTGCGCAAGCTATTTGAGATATTTGAGCGCCGCACCGCACTCATGCAATTGCTCGATCATAGCCAGCGCGCAGATGGCGTGCAGATTTTTATTGGTGGTGAAAGTGGCTACTTACCACTGGACGAATGCAGTCTGGTGACCTCGCCGTATGAAGTAGATGGCCAAGTTGTGGGCACCTTGGGCGTGATTGGGCCGACGCGCATGGCCTATGAGCGCATTATCCCGATTGTTGATGTGACCGCCAAATTACTATCGAACGCATTATCGAACCAGTAGCCAGCTTCTTTACATTTGTCAGAAGACTCTGACATCACTATCAGCTTTAACCTGCTACAACCTAAACGGCCACTTTTATATACTGACCACACTATTTACTTATTGTGGAGAGATCAAAATGAACAGCGTAAATCAAAAATCTTTGCATAAAACACTTATCTGGTCTGTACTGTTAGCGTTGTGCCTGAGCACTACGGCCTGTGGCTCCATGAGCACGCGCGGTAAAAGTACAGCCTTAGGCGCAGGGATTGGTGCAGTCGGTGGTGCTGTATTAACCGGTGGTAGCGCCATTGGTACGGTTGGCGGTGCCGCCATCGGTGGCGTGATCGGTAACCAGATCAACAAAAAATAACTCACCCTGCGCCCCAAGCAACCGCTGACAGAGTATTAGCGGTTGCCGCACTTTTTTCACTGGCAAGCGTCATATAGGCTTTTATTCGCTTAAAATGCCTTTATGACCTATTACCAGCCAGAGCCTGCCTACACCCACGGCAGCCAACCAAAAGTGGGGATCTTGTTAGCCAACCTCGGCACACCAGAAGCGCCAACCGCCAAGGCATTACGTCCCTACCTGCAACAGTTCCTGATGGACAGACGCGTGGTCGAAATCCCGCGCCTGATCTGGTGGTGCATCCTACACGGTATTATTTTAATCGTCAGGCCCAAAAAATCTGCCGAAAAATACGCCAGCATCTGGCGCAAAGACGGTTCACCATTAATGGTCTATGCCGTGCAACAAAAAAAACTGCTGCAAGGGTACCTGTCACAAAAAATCAACTCGCCATTTGCCGTCGAATTAGGCATGACCTACGGCAATCCCAGCATGCAAAGCGCGCTTGAGTCACTCAAAGCACAAGGTTGCGACCGCATCCTCGTGTTCCCGCTCTACCCGCAATACGCCGCCAGCAGCACGGCGGCCGCGCTGGATGCGGTGTGGCGCGTGCTACTTAAAATGCGCAACGTGCCCGCCATCCGCACCATCAAACACTACCACGACCACCCGCGCTACATTCAAGCCCTGGCCAGCCATATCCAAACCTACTGGAAACAACACGGCAAACCCGAAAAACTGGTCATGAGCTTTCACGGCGTGCCTAAATTTCACCTGCTTAAAGGCGACCCCTACCACTGCGAATGCCATAAAACCGCTCGCTTACTGGCAGAGGCTTTAGGCTTAAGCAAAGCGCAATATGAAGTCGGCTTCCAATCCCGCTTCGGCCGCCAGGAATGGCTGCAACCCTACCTCGCCAACACACTGGACACCTTGGGCAAACAGCAACTCAAACGCATAGACGTCGTCTGCCCCGGGTTTAGCAGTGACTGCCTGGAAACCCTGGAAGAAATTGCCATGGAAGGCAAACATTTATTCCAGTCTGTGGGCGGTGGCGAGTACCACTATATTCCGGCACTGAATAATGAACCTGTGTGGATTGAAGCCATGCGCGATATTGCACTGGAGCATTTGCAGGGTTGGGTGAGTGATGACTTCAATCAGGTGCAAGCAGAAGCTGAGGCGCAAGCAAGTAAGCAACGTGCTTTGGCGATGGGTGCTGAAAAATAGCTCTCGGACATACAGCAGACATAAAAAAAGCGTAATTAAATTACGCTTTTTTTACTACCGACAGATAGTTTAATGATCAGGCTTGTTTGCGGCGAGTGACAAAGCCTAACAATCCCAGTCCGGCTAACAGCATGCCATAGGTTTCTGGCTCAGGCACATTTGCAACAGTAAACTGGAACTTATCGTAGCTGAAGCCAGCGCCTGTCGAGGAGTCATCAAAATACAGTTTTGTGATGTTTGAATAGGCGCTTAAATCAACCAAACCGTTTGACTCACGTGCAATAGTGCCGAGTAAAGAGGTGCCACTGAAAATGTTAATATCGAGATGGTCACCACTATCGTAACCGGCAAGCACAAACGAGAGATTATTCACTGCTGCTGTAAAGTCAACTTGCAAGTCTGCCTGGCAGTTAAAACCTGCCGTCAGAGCGCAGATTTCGCTGTCTATGCCTGACGCACCAACGTAAATATCTGACCCGAAAGATGTGATGGTAGCCTGCGGGAATACCAGAACAGTGGAGCCTTGAGCGCCGTGTGCTAACGTTGTGAAATCTAATGTATCAGCAAGCGTATTGGTTGAAAATAAAGCAACAAAGATTGATAGAGCGATACTGCGTTGTTTCAAGAACTTCATAACACCCTCCCCATAAATTATATTAATAATAAGAATTGCCCAACGATTGTAAGCTTATGATAGGAACATGTCTATAGCCCTTGGGGGCAAGGTAATTAAGGCTGAATTGACCCGGGTTTATACAGTGTCATTGCCCGCGTAAAAGTTTCCAGCATCAGCTAATGGTGACCACTATTGATCGACATCCATGAAAGTATTTATACATTCAACGCCTACTGATTCCTATGCCAGCCCTCGCCGATTACGCGTTATAATCGCGTTTTAACGTTTTTATCGTTCCCCTATGATCATTATCACCGGTGGTGCAGGCATGATTGGCTCTATCATGGCCTGGCATTTGAACAACAAACTGGGTCGGCAAGACCTGGTAATTGTTGACCGCATCACACATGAAAACCAGTGGCAAAACCTGGTGCACAGGCACTATGCCGAATACCTGGACAAGGACCAGTTGTTCGACTTTCTGGAAGATAACGACGACATCACAGCCGTGATTCATATGGGTGCCATCAGCGCGACCACCGAGCGCGACTTTAACAAGCTGGTGGCGGATAATATGCATTATTCGCAGGACTTGTGGTCTTGGTGTGCGGAATATGAAGTCCCCTTCTTTTACGCCAGCTCTGCCGCGACCTATGGCGGCGGTGAGCAAGGCTACGATGATGCCAGCATTGAAAACCTGCGCCCCTTGAATGGCTATGGCTATTCGAAACACTTTTTTGACCAGTGGGTGTTGCAGCAAGTCGCGCAAAAACAGATCACACCTCCCGCATGGGCAGGATTCAAGTTTTTCAATGTCTATGGACCGAACGAATACCATAAAGAACGCATGGCCAGCGTGGCTTACCACACCTTTAACCAGTTTAAAGAAACCGGCACCATGCGTTTGTTTAAAGGTACCAAGGCGGACGTGGAAGACGGCATGCAACTGCGTGACTTTGTCTATGTGAAAGACGTCGCAGATGTGATGGGATTTTTCCTTGAGGCTGCGTTGAAAAACAAACCAGCGGCGAATGCGATTTACAATATCGGCACTGGGCAAGCACGCAGCTTTAAAGACCTGGCGACCAATGTGATGACCAGCATGGATCGCGAACCCAATATTACTTATATTGATATGCCGCAAGATCTTCAGGGCAAATATCAGTACTTTACGCAGGCCGAGATGAAAAAGCTGCGCGATGCGGGTTATAAAAAGCCATTTACCACACTGGAAGAAGGCGTGAAGGACTACGTGCAGAACTATTTGCGGCAGGATGACCCTTACGCATAACCTCCTTCAGAAATTGTGAGCGATATGAATCATATTGAATATCTTAAAGGTGAGCACGCGGCACATGTAGCGATGTTTCAGGCATTGGAACCGCTATTCCCGCTGATTAGCGATGTTGGCAATTTGCTGCGCGACTGTATTCAGCGTGGCGGCAAGGTGTTGCTGTGCGGTAACGGCGGCAGCGCGGCAGATAGCCAGCATATTGCAGCCGAGATCGTTGGCCGCTTTAAAAAAGAGCGCAAAGGCCTGCCTTCTATCGCGCTGACGACGGATACTTCTATTCTCACCTCCGTTGGCAATGATTATGGTTATGACTACATTTTTGCGCGCCAGGTCGAAGCTTTATGTCGCCCCGAAGATATCCTCATTGGCTTGACCACCAGTGGTAACAGTGCCAATGTGGTGCGTGCGATTGAAGCTGCTAATGACATTGGCGCAACAACCATAGGCCTGACTGGCGGTAGCGGCGGCAAATTGAATGTGCTGTGTACACACAATATCGTCGTCCCCTCCAGCGTCACCGCCCGCATTCAGGAAGCGCATATTTTCATTGGTCACTGCCTGTGTGAAATTCTGGAATCCTGATGACTGCAACGGTATTGAATAACAACACGGCAACGCTGGTTGCCCATTTTGGCGAACAAAAACAGCATGCGCTGGTCATTGGCGATGTGATGCTGGACCGTTACCTGATGGGTGAGGTCAACCGCATTTCACCTGAAGCACCGGTGCCGGTGGTGCTGATCAAATCAGAGCAACAACGCGCAGGTGGTGCAGCCAATGTCGCAGCCAACCTGGCGCTGTTGGGTATCAACACCCGCATGGTAGGCCTGGTGGGAGCCGATAATGAAGGCCAGCTGTTACTGGCAGCCATGCAAGGCTGTGGCATAGATACGTCGGCCATGATCAACACAGCCACGCGCCCCACTATTGCCAAAACACGTATTCTGGGCGGGCATCAGCAAATGATGCGTCTGGATCAGGAAATCACCACTGAACTCTCAGCGGCAGAAGCACAAACCGCGACCGAAACCATTAACGCAGCCCTGGCGCAACAACCGGCGCTGGTGATTTTGTCAGACTACGCCAAGGGCTTGCTGACCGAACCACTATGCCAGCATGTGATTCAACATTGCCGCCAACATAACATCCCGGTCTTGGTGGACCCTAAAGGGCGCAACTATGACAAATATCGTGGTGCAACGGCGCTCACGCCCAACAAAAAAGAAACGGCTGAGGCCTGCGATACGCAAGTCCATGACGCAGCACTCATAGAGAAGGCCACTGCACTCAAGTCCCGTTTGGCGCTGGATTTCCTGGCCGTCACACGTGGTGAAGAAGGCATTACCCTGATTGCTGACCGTACCGATCATTTAAGCGCCACGGCCAAACAAGTATTTGATGTATCTGGCGCTGGCGATACCGTCATTGCCACACTGGCAGCCGGGCTTATGCATGGCTTGAGTGCGCTGGATAGTTTGTCACTCGCCAATATTGCTGCCGGTGTCGTCGTCGGCAAAGTAGGCACGGTGCCGATTACCAAGGCTGACCTGGTAGACGCCATTGCCACCGCACAAGGCAGCGAACAAGCACATAAAGTATGCGAATTGCCAGGCCTGCTGCAAAAAGTCGCAGCATGGAAACAACAAGGACAAAAAATCGTCTTTACCAACGGCTGCTTTGACTTATTGCACGCCGGGCATGTCACCTACCTTGAAGGCGCCAAAAAACGCGGAGACAAACTGATCCTGGGCTTGAATACCGATCGCTCAGTCTCTGCGTTAAAGGGCCCGACGCGGCCAGTGGTTAACGAACAGGATCGTGCCCGTGTCCTGGCAGCGCTAGAGTCTATTGATGCTGTCATCCTGTTTGACGAAGATACCCCGCTCGCGCTGATCAATGCCATCCAACCAGCCGTGATTGCCAAAGGTAGTGACTATACTGCTGAGCAAGTGGTAGGCGGCAAAGAAGTGCTGTCGTGGGGAGGCGAAATTGCCCTAATCGATCTGGTAGAAGGCCGCAGCACCACCAACCTGATTAAAAAACTGCACGCATGAACAAGATACTGGTGATGGGCCCGTCATGGGTGGGCGACATGGTGTTGGCGCAAAGCCTGTTCAAACAGCTCAAAATCGAGCAGCCTGATTGCCAGATCACCGTCGCAGCACCAGCTTGGACCATGCCATTGCTGGACAGAATGCCAGAAGTGTCACAAGCCATTGCCCTACCGTTTAAACATGGCGACCTGGCGTTGCGCGAACGCTTTCAATTCGGCCGTTCATTGGCAGGACAAGGGTTTACGCAAGCGATTTTGCTCACCAATAGTCTTAAATCAGCAATTCTGCCCTGGGCAGCCAAGATTCCGGTTCGCACAGGCTTTAAAGGCGAAATGCGCTATGGCCTGGTGAATGATATGCGTCCGCTGGATAAAACAGTGCTTAAAAAAACCGTGGAGCGCTTTGTCGCACTTAGCTTGCCAAAAAATGTCGCCCTGCCCGCACAATTACCGCAACCAGCATTACGGTCTGACCCGGCACATGCCAGCACATTATTAAAAACATTCAATATTGGGAACACTGACAAACCTGTGCTCGGGCTATGCCCGGGGGCAGAGTATGGCGAGGCAAAACGTTGGCCCGCAGAGTATTACGCAGAAGTGGCAAACCATGCCCTGAACCAAGGCTGGCAAGTATGGCTGTTTGGCTCAGAAAAAGATAAACCGGTCACAGCCAACATCCAGCAACTCACCCAACAACGCTGCGTGGATCTGGCTGGCAGCACCAAACTTGGTGAAGCCATTGATTTAATGTCACTGTGCCATACCATGATCAGCAACGACTCAGGCCTTATGCATGTCGCAGCAGCGCTGGATAAAAAGCTGATCGCCATTTATGGCTCGTCTGACCCCAAACACACCCCGCCCATGCATCCGCAAGCGGTGGTGGAATATTTAGGGCTGTCATGCAGTCCATGTTTTGAACGCGTGTGCCCGCTGGGGCATCTCAACTGCCTGCGGCAGATCCAACCTGATACCATCCAAGCCAAGCTGACGCGCACATATTTGGAGATGATAAAGTGAACCTCAGGCTTTCTTTAGGAAAAATCACGCCCAGGCAGTGGCTAGGCTTTTATCTGCTGGCTGCATTCCTCATTGCCTGCAAGATCATGTATAACCAGCACGGCTGGGTGAACAATGACTCGCTACTTTACTTTGAGCAAGCCAGACTCATCGCCGCTGGTGAATTTCAACAAGCCTTTAGCCTGTTTACCTGGATTTTTTATCCAGGCCTGCTGGCGCTGATACACACACTGAGCGGTATCGATATCCACGCTGCCGCCATTGGTTTGAACATCGCATGTTTTGTGCTGTTTGTGGCAGGCTTTCAACGCCTGTTGCTAGAAGCAGGGGCAAAAATGCGCACCTTGCATTGGGGACTTTTGTTACTGTTCTCAACGCAATACATCATCGGCGATGTATTAGGCATGCTACTCAGAGATGAAGGTTTTTGGGCGGCTTATACCTGGGGATTGGTATATTGGCTGCGCACACTCAAGCACCGACGCTGGCATGACATCTTGATGTTCCAATGCACAATGGCTATCGCAGTTTTATTCCGGATAGAAGCCTCCGCCTACTTGCTGGCTTTACCCCTGTTCTTGCTACTGCATCAGGCCATTGCCTGGCCTCAACGTGTCAAACTATGGTTACAAGCTAACACCATCGCTTTAATAACGGCAACCATTCTTGGCATTGCTATTCTTGCGGGTGTCTTACATATACAGCAACTTGGGCGTCTGCAAGAAATTATTACGCAACTGGCCAATTTATTCAGTGAGCGTATTTCTTTCATTAATCAGAAAGCAGACATTATCGGCAAACAGGTACTAGGCGACGACCTCGATGATTATAGTGTGTTCAGTTTGTGGGCCAGCCTGATTCTTATCGCATCCTTTAAAACCTTGAAAGTAGCTGGTTTACCGGCATTGCTTCTTGTCCTTTGGCCTAAACCTACCTGGTGGTTCAAACTGTCAGAACACACCAGGCACCTGGTGGTTGCAACATTATTGATCAGCTTCACGGTCAGCCTGGTGATCATTCTCAATGTGTTTGTACTCTCCAGCCGCTATGTCATCGCCTCCGGCATTATTGTCCTAACCCTCGCTGCTTTTGCCATCACTGAATTACAAAACCGCTGGCCAAAATGGGTAAGCATGGTGCTCGCTTGGCTGCTGGCCTGCTTGCTCATATATTCACTGTACGATCGTAATGCAATCGACCTCGATAGGCAGGCAGTCAATTACATTCAAAGCGTTAATACACAGCATAAACCGGTGTTCTACGATACGGAAAATGCCAGGTTTTATGCAAAGCAACCTTACCTTAACAGGTTGCTGGGTTACAGCTTATTCCCGCAACTGGTCTCTGATCAAGAAATTGAAAAGTATGACTACTATATGATCACGATTAGCAAACACGAGGCTGATATAGCCTATGAACAACAGGCACAGCAAATTTTAACGCAGCATCATTTCAGCCTGGTAAAAACGCTATATGGCTGGCGAAAAAAATCAAAAGTGTTAATTTTCAGCAGGGACGCTGATTAAAACCATCACAAATAAGTTAAAATTCGTAATAAAACATTTATCTCATAATTAAAACAATAATTCTTCTCATCGCATATGAT